>JBDSIP010000143.1:0-2777 GCA_039917915.1 Thermoflexales bacterium | reverse complement strand
GGCCGACATCGTCCAGGGCGCTCGGATCGCCTTGAGGCTCGAGATGGGTGAACACTGTGACCTGGCGCATGGCATGCCGAATGTCGCGCTCGATTCGCTCAAGCAGTTGGTGCCCGGCAAGCACCGTCAAGTCCGGCGGGACGAGCACGTGCATAGACACGAATGATCGATCGCCGGCCTGGCGCGTGCGCAGGGCATGGAACTGGATGCCCTCGGCCCGATACTGCGCCAGGACCGACTGGACGTGATTGAAGTCCTCGCGGCTGATGGCGGTATCCAGCAAGCCCAGGGCTGATCGTCGCAACAACTGAACGCCAGTCCAGATGATGTTGGCCCCCATCAGCAGCGCGATGATCGGGTCCAGGATCACCCAGCCTGTGAGCGACGCCGCAAGGATGCCGACGATGACGCCCGCGGATGTCCACACATCCGTCATGAGATGGTGGGCGTCGGCCTCCAGCGCAATGGAACCGTGGGAGGTCCCGGCCCGAAGAAGAATCCTGGCCACGACCAGATTGATGATTGATGCGGCGGCCGAGAGCAGCACGCCGAAGCTGACCTGCTCAATCTCGCGTGGATTGATCAGGCGGGGCAGGGCGCTGGCGATGATGCTGATCGCTGCAAAGATGATCAACGCCCCCTCGGCCCCGCTGGCAAAGTATTCGGCTTTGCCGTGGCCGTAGGTGTGTTCCTCATCGGGCGGGCGCGCGGCATAACGCAGCAGGATCAGGGTCAGGGTTGCCGCGGCGAGGTTGACTAGTGACTCGAGCGCGTCGGACAACAGGCCCACCGACCCGGTCAGGAGCCACGCGAGCCCCTTGAGGACGATTGTCGCCAACGCGGCCGCGATGGACAGCAGGACGTAGCGGGAGGCGGTAAACGCCGGGCGCGCGTGAGGCTTGGCAGTCATGGGACTTGAACGATTTTACGGCACCACGGGTGACAACCAGTCGCAAATGCGCGAGCATCCACGCCAGACTGCCACCCGCGGGCCTCAGAACAGGAGCGAAGTGAACGTGCGCTAGGCGGGTTGCGCTTCCGACACCTGAATGGCGTTGACGACCTCGGTTACGCCGGCCGCCGCCCAGGCTGCGGCCTCGGCCTCGCGCATCTCGCCGAGTGTGGCGGCCGTTCCGGTTAGCGTCACCCGGCTGCCGTCAACTTCGACCCGTATGCCGCCCGCATGAATCCGGGCGTTCCGTTCGAACGCGCCTTCGATCTTGCGCTTGATATCAACAGCGGTCAAGCGCGCCTTGACGGTGATGAGGTTGATCACGCCGCGCAGGCCGCGCAACCGGCGCACCGCATCCTCCGCGTGGCGCTTCTGAAAGTGCCATTCGACCTCGCCGCTGAGGGTGAGCCACCCTTTTTCGACTTTCACCTGCAGCGCCTGGGCGGGCACGGTGACATCCCAGCGCAATGCGTCGAGGGCGGATTGCGCGACATCCGTATCCGTGCGCTGATGATGCTCGGGCACCTCAACTTCCAGATCGTTGGCAATCCCGCGCACGCCGTCGACGCGCCGCACCACGCGCTCGGCGGTGGCCTTGTCTGCGTAGCTGTCGACCTTGCCGAGCAGTGTGACAACGCCTCTGCGCGCGTTGATGGCGATCCGCGTTTCGTTCAGGCTGGGCTCAAACTGCAGCGCCGCCAGCACATCACCATGAAGGGTTGCATCGGACTTCGAACGCATGATTGGCCTCCCGCCGGCTGGCGCGAACGCGTCATCCGGCACCTGTAGTAGCGCGATTCAGACCCATTCCGACAGTCCCATGCGCAACGACATCAAGATCACTGCGCGCGCTAAGGGACTACCACATCCGACTCAGCGACAGGCGCGATGGGCGTGCCCGCCGGCACCAGGTTGCTGGCGTGCTGCCACACGGTTTCGAACTTGTCGCGCAGCGCCTTGGGCAATCGATCATTAAAGACCGGCGCCTCGACCAGCGTCTTGCCGAACACGCCTTCGGCCCGCGCCTTAATCCCCAGCAGCATGCTGCGCTCCATGAAGAACGCGCCGGGCTCAATGAACCCGTAAAACATAACGTTGTTGGCGAGGGTGGGGGTGAACTCGACCCGGAAGCGCTCGATCAATCGGGTGTCGCCATTCTCCTGCGCTTCGGTGAAGAAGCCCCAGGTCATATTCAGAGTTTCGCCCGATTTCAAGGGCGGAGCGCCTTCCTCGTTCTCGTCGCCGTGGGCGGTGGCGCGCAGGATGAGATGCTTGAGCGGCGCCAAAACGGCGACCCGGGCGAAAACGCCGCGCCCGAGCACGACGCGATCGCCGACTTTCAGTTCCTGATACTCCGGCAGAATTCGATCGGCGTTGTGGATGTCGAGCTCGAAGAGCCTGTTCTCAATCGCTTCAACGCTGTAGAAGCCGGCCCGGCCCTGGCCCATCTGGACCAGCCACGGGAAGACCTTCTCGACTGCGGCATGCACCGTGATGGCATGCGTGGCCTTGATCTGCGGGTTCAAAACGAACTCGTCACCTGTGTAAACGCGCTCAACTTCCTCCGGGTTGGCACCCCAGCGCAGCATCCGGGGTCGCACAGCCAACCCGTAGGCGGTCGCAGCCGCGCCAATACCGGCCAGCGCGCCCGCCACGCCGCCAATTGTCCTGATCGTGTTTTTTGCGCTCATTGAATGCTCCTGCGCGCCGCCGGCCCTGCGTGCCCCTAAATAACACACGCAGCCAACACGCCAGCGATAACCGGTCCGACCCTCGATTGCCTTTCCGACTTCGCGGCGCATGCGCACACAGGAATCGTAACCGG
>JBDSIP010000142.1:0-12222 GCA_039917915.1 Thermoflexales bacterium | reverse complement strand
AGAAACAGTGCCGGCTCTTGATGCGGCCCCGTATGCCGGGCTCTGGATCCTCCGGCCCGGCCCGCATACGGTGGTCGGGCGGGTCTGGCTTGCCGATGGGCGGATGCTGGAGACCCAGCCGGTACGTATCGTTGTGCTACCCTGAGCGCATGCTACGATCGCGGCCATGTTCTCGGCGCTCACGTCTCGTCCTCGCGCGGGTCCATGGCCATTTATCCTGGTCATTGCCCTGGCAGCCATTACCCGCCTGGCCGCGCTGACGCTTATCGACTACCGCTATGATGAGGCCGCAGGTGTTCATTTTGCGTTTGCGATCGCCGACGGCCAGTGGCTGGCGCTTGCGCCGCACAGCGGCAGCATCGCTGCCCATCCTCCGTTGGCGCTGTATGTGATGGCGCTGCCCGCATTGCTTGCGCGGGATGTCTTCTGGGTCGCCGGTTTTCGCGCCGCGCTGGACGTTGTCGCGGTCGGGGCGCTGGCGTGGATTGGTACGCGGACGCTGGGCCGGGTGGCGGGGTTTGTCGGATCGCTTGCTTACGCCGTAGGTCCATGGGCGATCTATTTTGCCCGCAAAACATGGGTGTCGCCGATCGGCTTGTTTGGGATCCTTGCGCTGGCGGGCGCGTTTCTGCTCGTGGGTCAGCACCGCGCTCGGGGATGGCCCATCGCGACGCTGGGTGTCGCCCTCGCCATCAGTTCTCATCTTTCCGGGCTGTACCTGCTTGCCGGGCTTGGGCTGGTCTTGCTTCTGGGCTGGCGGCGGCTCAGTCCAGCAGTCTTCCTGGCAGGTCTGATTCCGCTGGCGCTCGTCGGCGTCGCTTATGCGATCGCGGACACGCCAACGGGCTTTCAAAATATCCAGTCCCTGTTGCGGGCTCAGGGCGGGGGCGTAGCTGGAACCGCCGCGCTTGACTTTGCTTTTTGGCAGACTTCTGGCGCGAAGCTGGCCGAAACTTCCGGACTGCCCGCGTTGTTCGTCCGGGAAGGGACGATCCCGGACCTTGTCAACTTTGTGTCACAGGCGCTTCTGATACTGGGAATGGTTCTGGCCGTTGGGCATTGGCTGAGGGATCGGAAAAGTGAGCCGGCCCGGGCGGCCCTGGTCGCGGTGGGCTTCTGGATGGGCGTGGTCATTCCGCAGCTACGCGCGAATCCGGCGCCTCAACCGCATTATGTCCAGTTGGCGATACCGGCGGCTTTTGCGCTTGTCGGCTATGGCGCGGCCTGGATCTGGTCGAAATCCGACCTGCTCCGATCGGGTTGGCCACGCGCGTTCATGGCGCTGGCAATGGTAGGCGTGATGGTCTTCGAGCTGGCCTACTGGGTGGGTTTCAACGCCGCCGCCGCGGGTCCGGGGCCCTTTCCGGGCTACCGGCCCGCCCAGGTGGAGATGACCACCGTAGAGGCTGCCCGGAAGCTGGACGACATCCATTGTTCGGGTGGCGGCGGGATCGTCATACTGGGGCCAAAGGCGGATCCCGATGTGAACGAAGCGGCCGCGATTTATAGCACCCTTCTTGCCGCTAAACGGCCCAGACTGCTGAACAGCCGAGAGGCGATTCTTGTGCCGGCCGGTTGCGCAAACTGGCTGGTGCTTCCGGGTGATGCCCCGGCGATGGCGGCCTTCGGCGTCAAGCAAACGGGTGTGCTGCGTCCACCGCGTCTGGCGGGCGCCGACAAGCCCAAACTGGGAGAGTGGTCAACTGGGATCGCCCTGACCGACGCGGGCATCCACCTGGGTGAAAGCGCGTGGGTGACGGCGACGCTCAAGGTTACGGCCGGCGAGGGGGGCGAGACGCGCTGGTTCGCCCGTCTGGTCCGAGATGGCGTGCAGATTGCGAGCAGCGACATCAGCGGCCCAGCCCGATCGATCTGGCGCCCCGGAGATACGATCGGTTTGTGGTTTGACTTCGGCTCACTCACCTTGCCGTCGGGCACACCGATTGACGTTCGCATAGGCAGTTTTCGCTTCCCGGAACTCTCGGGAAGCGGGGTCATGCTGCCGGATGAAACCTGGGTCGATGCGGTGACGATCCGGTTGGCAGCGCCCTAGATTCTGAAACTCGCAGGTGGTGGTGTCGAAAAGCGCTCCCGCCATTCGTCGTATTGTCAACGGCCAGAAATTGGTCGACAACCCAGGAAGCCGCAACTAATTAGGAGACACTGAAATGAAATACGTAATGATGATCTACACGAGCGAGTCGAATGGTGCCGGGGCCACGCCCGAGCAGCAGGCCGCTGTCATGGCCGAGTACAACGTGTTTACCAAGCAACTCGGCGAGCACAAGGCCCATCTGGGTGGCGAAGCGCTGCTGCCGACCAGCACGGCGACGACGGTGCGCGTTCGGGATGGCAAGCGCGCGATCACCGATGGTCCGTTCGCCGAGACCAAGGAGCAGTTGGGCGGTTTCTACATCATCGAAGCTCCGGACCTGAACGGCGCCATCGAGGCCGCGACTATGTGCCCGGGCGCGAAATACGGTTCAGTCGAGCTTCGCCCGGTCATGGACATGTAGGCCGTGACATGATCGACGCTTCGAGAGAGGCGGCACGCGCATCTGTCGAGCGTATCTTTCGCGACGAGCGTGGCAGGGTTCTGGCCGCGCTCGTCGGCGTGTTTCGTGATTTTCAAATCGCCGAAGACGCCTTGCACGACGCGCTTGTCCTTGCCCTCGAGCGCTGGCCGGTCGATGGCATTCCCCGCAATCCGGGCGCCTGGCTCACCACAACGGCCCGGCACCGGGCCGTTGACAAACTGCGCCGCGACCGGCGGGTCGCTGGCGGTGATGAGGAGCTGATTCGCTTCCCGGCGCCGGAACCGGGCCCCGATGAGATGGACGTCATGACTTATCCTGACGAACGGCTGAAGCTCATCTTCACCTGCTGCCACCCGGCTCTTGCCCAGGAAGCTCAGGTGGCCCTGACCCTGCGCACCCTCGGCGGACTCTCCACCGAGGAGATCGCCCGCGCCTTTCTCACCCCGGTGCCCACCATGGCCCAGCGCCTGGTTCGCGCCCAGCGCAAAATCCGCGGCGCCGGCATTCCGTATGAGGTTCCGGAGCGCTCGGGCGTTGGCGAACGGGTCGCGTCCGTTCTGGCCGTGGTCTACCTCATCTTCAATGCGGGCTACGAGGCGGGTGGGGGTGACGACCTCATGCGTCTGCATTTGTGTGAGGACGCGATCGGTCTGGGGCGCACCCTGGTGTCGCTCCTCGACGAGCTTGCGGAAAGCGCGACAGTAAGGCTGTTTCGCCCCGAGGCCATGGGGTTGCTGGCCTTGATGCGCCTGCACCATGCCCGGCGCCGCGCGCGGGTCAGCTCCGAAGGCGCGCTTGTTCTGCTCGAGGCGCAAGATCGTCGTCTTTGGGACCAGGCGGAAGTTGCCAGCGCCGTTGCGCTATTGGATACGGCGATGTTGGCCCGCCAGCCCGGGCCTTACCAAATTCAGGCCGCGATTGCGGCCCTGCACGCGCAGTCACCCTCGGCGACAGACACGGATTGGCGCCAAATCGCTTCTCTCTACGCAGCATTGGCCGAGATGACGCCCTCGCCGGTGGTCGAGCTCAACCGCGCGGTCGCCGTTGCCATGGCCGACGGCCCGCTGGCGGGGCTGATGCAGCTCGATCGCGCAGGATTGAATGAATCGCTGGCCGAGTACCACCTGTATCACGCCGCCCGGGCGGACTTGCTGCGGCGTCTTGGCATGCGTGAGGATGCGCTGGCCGAATACCGCCAGGCGCTTGAATTGTGTCGAAACGCGACTGAGCGCGACTTCCTAATTGGACGGATCGCGTCGCTGGATGTGTGAACCGGTCAACCCTTAGGGTTGACCGGTTAAGATTCGGAGCCATGCGCGCGCTTATCATCGGCGTCGGTCCCGTTGGCCTGTGGCTTGGCGCGAATCTCCTTCGCGCCGGTCACGACGTCGGTCTGGTGGGGCGTCCGCGGGTGACCGACGCGTTGCGGAGCGCGGGTCTCGCAGTCGAAACGCCTACCGGCAATTGGCGTGTCGCCACGCCGGCAGTCTTCGACAGTATCTCGGCCGCCCCGCAATTTGGGCCCTGCGATCTGATCTGCATCACGACGAAAGCCTACGACCTGGCGGGCGCGTTGGACGAGATCGCCGCCGCCCGTTTGATTTCAGCGGGGTCTGATACGGTATTGGCGGCCTTCCAGAACGGTGTCGGCGCCGAGGAGATGGTCGCGGACCACTTCGGCGTCAGCCGCACGATTGCAGCCACAACCACAACGCCAGTAAGTCTGGCCGGCCCCGGCCGTCTTCGGGTTGAACGGGCGGGCGGTGGCATTGCCTGGGGGCCGTTGGATGCAATAGCGCCCGGCCCGCGCGAGCGCATCGCGGCGCTTGTCGCATCGGGTTGCGGAACTCACATCGCGGACGGGCGCTCGCTAAAGTGGTCGAAACTATTGCTGAATCTGTCGGGTAACGCCTCTGGGGCGATCCTGGACCTGCCGCCCGAGCGGCTCTACGCGGACGGGCGGATGTTCGGCTTCGAGATGGAGATGCTGCGCGAAGCGGTCAGGGTCATGCATGCTGCGCACATCCCGGCCGTGTCGCTCCCCGGCGCGCCCGCCGCGAGCCTGGCCTGGGCGTTGCGTTGGTTGCCCGATTTCGCATTGCGGCTGGTCTTGCGTCGCCGTCTGTCGGCGGCTCGCGGCGACAAGCGCCCCTCGTTGTACTACGAGCTGGCCAATCACACCGGCCGGAGCGAGGTGGCCTGGCTAAACGGCGCGGTGGTCGAAGCCGGACACCGGCTGGGTGTTCAAACGCCCGTCAACGCACGGCTGGCCGAGGTGATGACGGCGTTGGTCTCGGGCAGCTCCGCCTGGTCGGAATGGCGTGGCAGCATCGACACGCTCCTGCGTTTGGCCTAAGATGCGGGCGCTGCCGCCCAGAACACTTTCGCTCCAGCGCGGGGATCGACCGGTGCACCTGCGGCGTTATCGCTCGCTCGCCTTCGCCCAATCCGCTTCGAAGATCGACCGCAGGCGGTTCAGGACCGCGGGATCCGAGACCAGTATCCCCAACTCGCGATTCAGGTCCAGCGAGGTTGCCGTCACGTTCTGAGAACCAACGAAGGCGATCTTGCCGTCCGATTGCATCACCTTCGAGTGCTGGGTCGGCGACCGTAACTGGCGAACCAGCACCCCGCCGGCCCGCAGCCGGGCCATGTCATCGGTCGGTGTCGCGGCGACACCGCCGTCCGGTGGCGGGACGATCAGGCGCACCCGCGCGCCGCGACGGGCCGCCTCGACCAGGAGTCGCACCTGATCGTTATCCTGAACGACCTCGGCATACACGTCGAGGTTCGCCGTCGCCGATGCGATGACGGCGTTGATTCTGGCGCGCGAGTTGACTGGGCTCCAGATCAGGCGCGGACTGGCCGGGATAAAAGGTTTGCGTTCCCAATCCGCATTGAAGGCCGCCACGATTTCGGCCACATCGGCGGGCTCGGTAACAATCAGCCCAAACTCGCGATTCGCTTGAAACGCGGCCCGGGTCATATTGGCGGTCAGCACATATGCGGTCTGGTCAATGACAATGCTCTTCTGGTGGGTGAAGCGAAAGGCCGGGTTGCCCGGCTTTGCGGGAATACTCGCCTTCTCGAGCCGCTCGAATGAGGACTTCGCCGCTACGCCGCCGCCGAAGGGAGCATCCTCCAGGAGCACCCGCGTTTCGGCCCCGTTGGCCCGCGCCTGGACGAGCATATCGATCACCCGCAAATCGGTCAGGAGATAGGTGGTGAGGTATACCCGCGCTCGGGCGGTCTTGATCGCGTCGAGCAGCGTCATCTCCGACTCCCCGGGATAGACGATCAGCCGCACGTTCAATGCGCCGATCGCTGGATCGGACCCCGCCAACGGCGCGACGGTCAAACAGGCCGCCAGCGATATCGAAACCAGGAATACCAGCGCAACACGAAGGCGGGAGAACATGGCTGCAATACTACTCGGCAATGGCCCGGATTGACCTGACAAGTTCCTGACCGCGGTCAGTAAAACGTCGCGATCTCTTCCAGGGGTTTCTTGCCGATGTCCGGCACAACGCAATCCGCCGAGGGCAGTCCCGTGACCAGCAACAGAAACGGGCGTTCATTCTCCGGCCGCTTCAAGATGCGGTTGAGGAACGCCATCGGGCTCGGCGTGTGCGTCAGTGTCGCCAGGCCGGCCTGATGCAGGCCGGTGATCAAGATGCCAGTCGCGATGCCGACGCTTTCGTTGACGTAATAGTTCTTAACCTTGCGCCCGTCGGGCAGCGCGGCGTAGCTCTGGGCGAAAATGGCAATGAGGTACGGCGCGATCTCCAGGAAGGATTTGTTCGCGTCGGTGCCCAAAGGGGCCAGCGCATCAAGCCATTCTCGGGGCGCCCGGCCGGAATAGAACTCGCGCTCTTCGTCCTCGGCGGTAACCCGGATCTCGCGCTTAATCGCCGGATCGGCGACGACGCAGAAGCGCCACGGCTGCAGATTTGCCCCGCTCGGCGCGGTGCCGGCGGCGCGGATGCAATCCTCGATCACCCCGCGCGGCACGGCCTCCTCGCTGAACATCCGGACGGTCCTCCGTCGGCGCGCCAAGTCGTAGAATGCGCGGGCCCGGCGCAACATCTCGTCCGAATCCAGTCGCTCAAATGCAGGCAGGGGAACAAAGGGCATGGTCTATTTACCTCAGGGTGTCGGCCAGCAGATCGGCCAGCGCTTCAGGGTTGGTCACCATCGGGAGCAGGGCCCGATGCTGTGGCTGGAGCAGACCCTCGCGGCTTGCATGGTCTAGAAACGCCTCGAGCGCATCGAAATAACCACATACATTGAGCAGCCAGCCGGGAAGGGCGTGAACGCCGAGCTGCGAAAGCGTGATGGTCTCGAAAAGCTCGTCGAGCGTGCCGTAACCGCCCGGCAATGCGACGCAGGCGTCGGATAGCGCCAGCATGAGCGCTTTGCGCTCGGCCATCGAGTCGACCAGGCGTAAATCCGCGAGCTCGGGGAAGGGCGTCTCCGTCGCGGTCAAAACGCGCGGCAACACGCCAATCACGTGTCCGCCGCCGTTGAGCGCTCCCGACGCGACGGCGCCCATGAGCCCCTTGTTGGATCCGCCAAAAACGAGGCCCAACCCGCGCGCAGCCAACGCAGTGCCGAAGGCCCTTGCAGCCTGCCCGTATTCAGGGCGGCTGCCCGGGTTGCCGCCGCAGAACACACACACGTGTTTCATCAGACGCGATTTTAGCCCGGACGTAATCGCGCGCCATTCTGTGGATCGCATCCCGAGACATGCCCGTCAGTGCCTTGTCCCCCAGCGCGCGCCAGGTCCGAAGTTCGCGGCAGAGATCAGGCGAGATTGCGACAATAGGTGTGGTTCAAGTCGACTTAGAATGCGCTCATTCACGCTGTTGGCTTTTGCTACAGTCGAATCGCAAGAATAAGTGCGAGACTTGGAGGCATCACATGGGATTACTTGACGGAATTCTTGGCGCAGTATTGGCTGGCCAGTCAGGCGGGCAGCAAAGCAGCATGCCGGCCCAGCGCCAATCTTTACCGCAATCCGCCGGCGGCGCAGATCCTCTCGACGGTTTGCTTGGCGCAATTCTCGGCGGCAATCCAGCAGTACAGCAGCACGCCCAACAGCAGGGCGTCTCAATTGACGACATCCTGGGCGGCATCGCCGGCGGCGGTCAGGCGCCCACCCCGCAGCTACCGTCAATGCCGAAGGGTCAGGGCGGGATGGACGACATCCTGAGCTCGATCCTGGGTGGCGCGATGGGCGGACAGACTCAGCAGCAGATGCCAAGCGGCAGTCAAGGCGGGATTGGCGACATCCTGCGCTCGATCCTGAGCGGCGCGCTGAGCGGCCAGACCCAGCAGCAGATGCCGAGCGGCGGGCAGGGTGGCCTGGGACCGTTGGGCAGTATCCTGGGCTCGGTGATTGGCGGCGGCGCCGCAGAGGGAGGCGACCTCAAGAGCATCGGAATATCGGTTGCGGCAAACGCCTTTCTGGCGCCAATTGTCAGCAAGATCGCCGCCAAACTGGGCTTGCCGCCATCGGTGGCGCAGGCGATCGTCGCGTTTGCGGTTCAGAAGCTCGTCCTGGGCGCAACTCAGCAACGCGCCCAGACCTCTGCCGGCAGTATCGCCCAGACCCAAGCCGGTGCAGGGACAAATATCAGCGATATTCTTCAGTCGCTCGGTCAGGGGCAGCGGATTGACCGCCGCACGATCAAGCAACTGGGTCTGGCCGATGAATTGGCCGCGAGCACAGGCATCGATCCCACCACTGCTGCGCGCGGGCTCCAGGCGGTCTTTGACGAGTTCTCAGGCCCGATGACGACGACGATTGAGCAGCCGGACTACTCGAGCCTGCTGCAGAAGTGGGTGCCGAGTTAGTTTAGGCCAGGCAATACGACTGCCCGCGAAGGGGGAGTCGCCCGGTGTCGCCGGGTGACTCCCCTTTCGCCACTACCATGCAAAAAAGCGATCCCATCCTCATCATTGGCGCGGGTATGGCCGGGCTGGCCGCGGCCGAGCGCTTGCGAGCAGCCGGTCGGAATCCGCTCGTGCTCGAAGCCTCTGCTCAAATCGGGGGCCGGGTGCGCTCTGATCGATCGCAGGGCGTCGTGGAGCTGGGGGCCGAGTTTGTCCATGGCGCTCGGGCGGCAACCTGGGAGATTCTCAAGCGGGCCAATCTCAAGACGCGCCCATATGAGGTCGATGAAACGTCCCCGCGTCGATTCTCGTATGGCGGCGCGTTACAGCCGGTGGGATGGGCAATGGCCGAACAGATTGAGGCCTACGTTGCGCGTGGCGAGCAATACGCCGGTCCCGATATCAGTCTGGCTGCGTGGTTCGAGCAGCTTGCCCCGGCTGGCGACCCGGCCGCCACCCTTGCCCGAGATCGGATTGCGCGCATAGAGGCGGCGTCGCCTGACGATCTGAGCGCGCTTGGCTTGGCGCGTGAGCGTCAGCTCAATACGGCCGGGTGGGACAACTTTCGGCTGCCCGGAGGCTACGACGCGCTGGCGACCGTATTGGCCGAGGGAACTCGCATTCGATTGAACGCCCCGGTGATCGGCGTGGCATGGGCTTCGGCCGGGGCCGTTGTCACGCTTGCCTCGGGTGAGACGTTGCCGGCTGGCGCTGTGATCGTGACCGCTTCGCTGGGCGTCTTGCAGAGCGGCCTGATAACATTCGATCCCATCCTGCCGAAGCGCAAGCGCGATGCCATTGGCCGTTTGCGGATGGGCCCGGCTTCGAAGCTGATTCTCTGGTTTCGGAGCGCCTTCTGGCCGCCCTTCAGTTTCCTGGGCGCCGATCGACAGCTTCCGAGTTGGTGGCGGGCGGCTGAAGCGACCGCCCTGGTGGGATTTGCGGGCGGCCCGGACGCGATTCGCCTCGGCAAGCTCGGTGAGCGCGCCGCGATCGATATCGCGCTTGCGGAGTTGGCGATCCTGTTTGGACCGGAGGTCCACAACGAGTTCCTGCGCGGCAAGCTCATGGATTGGCCAGGCGAACCATGGATCTTGGGCGGCTACAGCTATACGCCGGTGGGCGCGGGCGCGGCCCGTGAAGAACTTGCTGAACCGCTTTCGACGCTCTACTTCGCCGGCGAGGCGACCTCCATCAATGGTCATGTCGGGACCGTGCACGGAGCAATCGAATCGGGCTGGCGGGCCGCGGCTGAAGTGATGTCCAGACTGCGTTGATGCGCATTTTGCCCGTGATACGATCGCCGTCCTTCGCATGACTGCACGTGTCAAGACGCACTGGGAGCGCTATCCCCAGCCGCCCTTTGTTCGTCCCCACACCGTCGTCGGCGATGTGCGCGTGCTGCGTGGCGTCAGTGGAGGCGGTCTTGAGCCGCGTGACGTGTACGTTTATCTGCCGCCCGGGTATAACCACACCCGTAAACGGTATCCCGTCCTGTATCTTCAAGACGGGCAGAACGCGTTTGACGACGCGCTCGCGTTCGCAGGCGAATGGGGGGCGGATGACGCGGCAGAGGCGCTGGCAGAAAAGGGGTTGCCCTGCATTATCGTGGCGGTGCCCAACGCAGGCAGCCAGCGTATCAGCGAGTACAACCCGTGGCCGCGCTCCTCACCGCGTTTTGGCTCGGTGGAGGCCATGGGGCCGGCCTATCTGGCATACCTCACCAACACGATCCGCGGCATTGTCAACCTATCGTTTCGCACGCGAATCGAGCCGGAACATACAGGTATCGGAGGCTCGTCGCTGGGCGGGTTGATTTCGGCCTACGCGGCGCTCGCCCATCCGGACGTGTTTGGTTACTGCGTGGCGATGTCGCCTGCGCTGTGGTTTTCATTCGGCGAAATTTTCACTTTTGCGGCATGGCCGCGCGCGCGACATGCCCGCTTCTACGTCGACATCGGGGGTCAGGAAGGCCGCTGGAAGGCTGAGAGCGGCGTGCCGTCGATGGTCAAAGACGCGCGCCACCTGCGGGACGTGCTCACCGAACAGGGGCACGTCGTCGCCTATATCGAAGACAAGAACGGTCGCCACACCGAGGCCGACTGGCGCCGCCGATTTCCCGCGGCGCTCGAGTGGTTTCTCGCCCCCAGCCGCAGGCCGGATGGTCTGCAGGGCTTCAAACATCAACTCGGAGACGTCTGGTAAGCCAGGATTCTTTTCAAATTGCAGCAATCGCAGCCAGCGGCGCAGGTCGCGTGATGCGCAGGGCCACGAGGCCCGCCACAATCGCCATCACGCCGGTCATGGCGAAGGCGAATCCATACGCGCCGAATTGTTCTCGAATGGCGCCGCCCAGGGCGCTGGCCAACGCTGCCCCAAATTAGGGTGACCTGTCAGGTCGGCCCGCGGCCGTGAACACCTGTCAGGTCGATACTATGCTCGACCAGCGTCGAGGCCCGCCGCTACCGCGTTGAGGGCGTCCCAACCCAGCCCAACATCCGATGGCGTTGTGCGCCAATTGCTGAATGCCGCGCGCAGACCGGGCACACCCTTGAATCGGGTCGGGGTCAGAAACACTCGGCCGTCGTCCCGAAGCGCGGCCGCAAACCAACTGATCCGTGCAGCGCTCAACTCGCCGCAGAGAGTAAAACACACCACATTCATTCGGGCCGGCGCGAGCAGCCGAAACTGATCCGAGTCTTCGATTCGAGCCGCCAGATCCGCGGCGCAGTCGCAGCACTGTTCAACGATGGCGCGGTAGCCTGCCCGGCCGTATGCGGTGAGGCTGAACCAGGCCGGGAGCGCGCGCAGCCGGCGTGACGACTCGGGCGCCATGTGAACGTAGTCGGGTGGGTCGCCGACGTCGCCGATGTAAGCGGCGGTGTTCTGAAACACCTGGGCCTGCAGCGCCGGGTGGCGGGTGAAAACCATCGCGCTGTCGTACGGCACATTCAACCACTTGTGGGCGTCGACGGTGATCGAGTCGGCCAGGTCCAGCCCGTCCACCCGATCCGCATAACGGGGAGAGCATCTGGCAAAGCCGCCGAAGGCGCCGTCGACGTGCAACCAGAAAGGCGTGATTGCGCGCATCTCGGCGATCGCGCGCAGGTCGTCGAAGTCCACCGTGTTGACCGTCCCGGCGTTGGCGATGACGATCGTCGGCGCGTCGGGCTCGAACTGCAGTGCGCGGGCGAGGGCGGACACATCCACTGCCTCCCGATGATCTGGCAATGTGGGCACGTGCGACACCGAGGCGCGCCCGAGCCCCAGGATCGACAGGGCCTTAAGGCTGCTGCTGTGCGGCTCGCCGCTCAGCACCCGGATACGGGGCAGAGCGCTCATTCCGTCGCGGGCGACGCTGACCCCGCGCTGGGCGGCCAGCCACTCGCGGCCGGTCGCCAGGCCGGTCAGGTTCGCCATCGTTGCGCCGCTGACAAACGTGCCACTGAACGCCGCCGGCAACCCAAACAGGTCGCGCAGCATCGCGATGGCCTCATCCTCGATTCCGGGCGCCGGCGAGTTGGCCCGAACCGGCATATTCACGTCGTAGACGCTGGCCAGCCAATCCCCCATTACCGATGCCGGGGTCGTCCCGCCCGTGACGAAACCCCAGAAACGCGGACCGTTGCTGGCTGGCATCGCATCGCTAAAGCGCGCTGCAAACTGACGCAAGGTTTCCTGGCCGCCCAATCCATCTTCTGCGAGGGAGCGCAGGGGCGCGGGCGCATACGGCGTTGCGGCGGGCAGTCTGTCGATGCAATCGAGGTAGGCGGCGCCATACTTGGCCGCA
>JBDSIP010000141.1:0-32134 GCA_039917915.1 Thermoflexales bacterium | reverse complement strand
CGCCGAATAGAAGCAGGCCATGAGCGGCGCGGTTCGCGCATCGCTCACCCGCCACAGGCTCGACACGACCGCGCCGGCCCCGGCATACAGAAACGCCCAGCCAATGCCCAAAGCCTCGTCCCCCGCGGTGACCCGCCCGCGCCCGGTTTCGCACGCGCTCAAGGTGACCAACTCGTAGCTCAAGTCCAACTGCAGCAGTTCGTCGATCATCACCCGCCCGTCGGCCAGGGCGATGTGCGAGAAGTCCGGGTTGTCGGTCCGATATGCCCCATGCGCCGCAACGTGGAGAATCTGGCCCGGAGGCGTTTTCAGGGCTTCGCGGCCGGCATTGCCACCCCTGAGCACAACCGTCGGATATAGCAACTGGAGGACTTCGGCCTCGCGCTCGACATCAGGCAAGCGCCCGGCGTCATCATGGACGATGACCCGCGCGCCCGGCGCGCGGGCGGGCGGCGGGCGCAATAGCAAACTTGCGTTGGGCAGAGTGACGATCTCAACGTTTTCAATCAGGTATCGCTCGCCATCGTAGAGCAGGTTGAACGGCAGCTCGTGAAGCTGGCCATACGGGATGATGTAGAGCCGGGACTTGCCCCGCGTCAGCGCCGCTACGGGCGCAAACAGCATCTCCCACAGGCGTGTCAGTATGACCTGGACTGGCTTGAGCAGCGTTCGCGCCGCCTGGCCGCTCCCCACGAGAAGCGCCCGGTTGACGTTGCGCGCCAATTGGTCCATTAAGCGCCCGAGCTGGATCGCGTCGGTGTCAAGGCCGATATGTTCGATGCGGCCGCGGTCGATGTAGAACGCACGGAGATGGGCGCCATCATCGAAGTAGGCGATCATCGCCTCGCAGGGGTCAAGCGCGGCTTGAAGCTGCGCGACCTTGGGCGCGTCCAGCGCATCTGGCGCGTCCGACGGCCGGCGAAGATGGAGCTGCTCCGTGACAGCCCGCATCTGGCGTTCAAGCGCTGTGATCGCTTCGCTCGGCCGCGAACCGGTAGCCCGCGACTCCCGCTGGTCCATCGCGTCATCGGCCCGCGTGGTCAGCGCGTGGTAACGGCCGCGCAACTCATCCAGCTCGGCCGCCAAGGGCGCCGCCGCCGGATCGCTGGCCGCCCAGGCCAGCGATTCCCGGCCCGACAAGTAGCCGAGGGCGATCTGGGCGCGCACACGTTCGACCGTCTCAAACGCGGCGGCGACCTTGCCCTGACTGAGCAGGAGGATCGCCCGGGCGCGTTGCGCGTCGAGCGCGCTGGCCAGAAAAGCAGGCCGCAACGTGACGGTGAGATTGCGCTGGAGACGCTCGAGAACGGCCTCGGCTGCAGCGTAGCGCCGAAGAGCCCGGGCCGGCCGGCCCTGCCGTTCAGCCAAACGGCCTAACGCCAGATGCGCGCTATAGAGCAGGGCCGGCGATGCGCATTCGCGGGCGCGCGCGGGCGCCTGGCCAAGCGCCCGCGCCGCGTCGTCCAGCCGGTCCAGCGCCTGGAGGGCGGTACCTTCGAGAAGAAGCGCTTCAATCTGAAGCGGGACCTGGCGCATCGCCGCAAAACGAGCGCCGCAGATTTGACCAAGCGACAGGGCCCGACCGGCATCTCGCTCGCGCAGAGCCAACTCGCCGCGGCGCAGTTGTACCATCGCGGCCAGCCCGGTATCGCCCAATCGTACGAACTCCTGCTCAGTCGCGTCGAGCAGGCTGCGCGCGACGGCCAAGTTTCCGTCAGCGGCCTCGGCCATCGCCTGAAGCAGCGCGGTGCGGGCAGCGAACAATCCCGCATTAGCGGCCAGCCACTCCTGACGGGCCTGGCGGCAGAGGGCAGCGGCCTCCGCATACTGATGGAGCGCCATCAGGCATTCGGCCATTTCGGTTTGGATTTGCGTATCTGTGCCAAACAGGAGCCGGTATCGCGGGCGGATGTCGTTCAACTGAGCCAGGGCCTGGCGGTACTGGCCCAGTTCCATTCGCGCCATCGCGATGTTGAGCATGCAGATCGCCTCGGCCGTTTCCTCGCCATTCGCGGCGGCCAATCCGGCCGCCTGCTCGTAGAATCCGAGCGCGACCAGCGGATCGCCTCTGGCCAGAGCGACCAAACCAAGGTTGTTGTAGATCGCGCGCGCTTCGGCCTGGCCGCGCTCACCTAGAACCAAAGCCAGATCCAACGCTCGATGATTATGCAATTCTGCGGCGGAGAGATCCTTCACCAAATAGCTTACTTCGCCCAGCGCCATGTCGATCCGGAGCTGGCGCTGCGTTTCGCCGTGCCGCTCGAAGATCGTTCGCGCGTACTCGGCCTGGGCAATTGCCTCCGCCAGGCGGTTAAGCTGTGCGGCGACGAACACCCGCCCGATCCACGTTCGGGCCCAGCCCACCTCATCGTCAATCGACGAAAACAATCGGGCCGCCTCTTCGAGCAAATCCCAGGCTTCCTGCTGCGAGCCAATAAATTTGACCGCATCGCCCTTGGCCATCGTGCCCAACGCGCGAATCCAGGTGCCGTCACGAGCCACGCCGATGGCGATGATGGCCTCGGCCAGCTCAACCGAGCGGTGCGGATCGATCCGCCAATGCCGGTCCGCCGCCGTCTTGAGCGCGTCAACGATCCGGCCCGCATCAGCATCGCCGACGTCCAGCGGACCCTCGCCGGCCAGAAAGGCGCGCAATTTTCCCGTTTCCGCGTCGGGCAGCGCCGCGCCCAGCGCGCCGAGGATTCCCTCGACCCGTGACAAATCGGAAGGTGCCAGAACGAGTCCTGTCATGTCGCCAGCGCAATGCCGGGTTGCCAACACGGGTCGGCAGCGCCAGGCGCATGGAGTTGTAACCTGAATGCGCCCGCCGCGCGAATATCACACGCAGACGTTATAACCGTTTTTCGGGCGGCCGGGGACAGGACCCCTGCTTATTCGCAATTCCGCGAACGCACCTGGAGCAGTGATCGGTCGGCTCATCACGTCCGGCCGTCCTTGACTCGGATTCGCGAATCTGTCAAGCGACTTTGCACGAGCCATGGCCGGGGAGGTGAACGGGAAGAGTTTTCACCCTCGCCGGAAGCGCTGCCCCGTTCTATACTCCGGCACCGAAACCAAATGCCGCCGCAAGAAGGCGCCGTCCAAGGAGAACCCCCATGTTGACTGAAACAGGTTGCCGCGCGCGCCAGCAGCGGCTTAGCGACCTCCTCATCCGGATCAATGCCGATGCCGCCGTCATCACCGATCCGAATGAGATCTACTACTTCAGCGGCGTTCTTCTGCCCGTCCAACCCTTTGCCCACCCGGGCTTTTTCTGGCTCGACGCGCAAGGTCAAAGCCGGCTGGTCGCGCCAGGTAGTCATGGCGGCGGCTTCGTCGCAGAGCGCCTGAGCTACGACCCCCAGGAGGACGCAACTGTCAACCCCGACAATGCGCGGCGGCTGAATCTGCTGGTTGAGCGTCTTTTGAGCGGCGTCCAAACCCCGCGAGTCGCCTACCAGGCCGAGGTCATGACCAAAGCCCTGGGTGATGTGATCGTCGGCGTGACTGGCGCGGACTCGTGGATCGCCATTGACGGCGAACTCAGGCGCATGGAACAGCGCAAGGACCCCGATGAGATTGCGCTTCTGCGGATTGCGACGCGGGTCAATCTGGCCGGTTACGCGGCCGGCCAAGCGGCGATCGCGCCGGGAGTGAACGAGCTCGAGGTGCTGGCGGCCAGCCAGCGCGCCGCCGAACTGGCGGCCGGCCAGCCGGTCTATCTCGGCGGCGACTTCAGGAGCGGCGAGATCGGCGGCCCGGCCCGCAACCGACCAATTCAGCCCGGTGAGCTTTACATCGTCGACGCCCAAACCTGCGTCGCCGGTTACTGGTCGGACCTGTCGCGGGCGTGGATCGTCGGAGATGAGATCGCCCCGTTACAGCAGTCGATATACGATCACATTGCCGCCGTCCACAAACATGTCCCGACGCTGCTCAAAGCTGGGGCCGACGGGCGCGACGTCTGGCGCGAGACCGATCGCCTGATCCGCGAGCACCCGGCCCTGGCCAAAGCCGGGCTGATTCATCATGCCGGGCACAACATCGGGCTGCGCGCGCACGAACTGCCTGATTTGAACCGAGATCGGGGCGGGATGCTCGAGGTCGGAAATGTCTTGACCTTTGAGCCGGGCGGCTATCCGGTTGAGGCGCGCCACGGCGTCCGCCTGGAAAACATTTACCTGATCACGGAGACGGGCCCGGAAAATCTGTCCGAGTTTCCGATGGCGCTGCAATAGTTGGCGCGGGCATTTCGGGGCGACGGCATTCAGGCGACCACGCCGAGTTCGAGCTGGCGTCCATCCAGGGCGGTTACGTTCAGGGTGATCGAACCGTCTCCGGGCAGATCCCCGGCAAACTCGAGCATGTCATCGGTCAGGGCGGTCGCAGCCAGCCCGCCGCTCGCAAAGATCTGGACAAATGCGCCTTGCCAGGCGGCGTCATCGGCGTCAAAGATCAGTTGGCCCGTGAGCCGGTGGCCGGCCCCGCGCTGAGTGAGTTCCATAAATGCCTGGCCGCCGGGGAAATTGGCAGAAAATGCGCGGGTGGGCGTGTCTCCCCGTAACGCGAGCTGGTGCTGGACCGGGCGCAGGGTGCCAGCGATGCGCTGGAGCTGGCGAACCAAGTGGCGCTCAAACGGCTCGCCTGCTTGGGTCGGCCGGCGCACGGGTTGAGCCAGAGTGGCAGGCGCCGCGAGGGCTTCGCGCAACCAACTGACCTCGGTGCTGCAACGCAGGCAGGTGCTGAGGTGATAGTCGATCCCGATCTGGGCATCCGTCTTGAGCCCGCTCGCAGCAAAATCGGCCAGCGCTTCGGGATCGGGACAACCAAGGCGGAACATCCCGGCCCGAAGGCCGCCATCCAGAATACTTAACTCGCGTCTTAGGATTTCAAACCGGCTAGAGCAGGACGGGCAGGCGGCCAGATGGGCGGTAATGGATTTTTCAGCGTCCCCGGCAAGCGCGGCGGCAAGGTCGTCTTCGCTGAGCGCCTGCGGAAACGTGCACCAATCAGTTTGTTGAGTCATGGCATTCAGCGGGCCTGTTGTTCCATAAACGCGGCAGAAGGACGTTTATCACAGCCCGCCCTCGGGGCCGGCCGGCAGCCCGAACCGGGCGCGCAGCTCGGGATCCTTGCGCAACGCGCGCAAAATGCGCTGAAGTGCGACCGAAACAACTCGGGCGGTCGGCCAGATCTGCGTGTAAGCCCGAGCGATCTCGGCGGGTTTCAAATCCTGCCGGAAGCGCAGGTCGGCCAGGCGCTGATCGTCCGGGGCGGGCAGCAGCTCGCGCAAGCGGCCCCAGATCTGCTCGTATTCGACATTGGCGCTGAAGGCGACCGCCTGGTTTTCGTCCAGCTCCTCGGAGGCAGGTTTGCGCAGTTGCTGCAGCACCGAGGTGATGACGCACTTTTTCAAGTACGCCAAAATCGCGGGGAGCGTCTCGAACTGGTGGAAGTTCTTGGGCCCAAGCCGGTCGAACAACTTGCCGAACCCAATGTTGACAAAGACGTCCGGGGTGGGTTCCTGGGTCGCCTCAAAACCGGGAAAGTGAACGACCCAGCCCGCGCACAGCGGCGCATAGATCCGATAGAAGTGAGTCTCGGCCTCCTGGATTCGATCCTGGAGCGCGGCCCGGGCGAGATCATAGCAACACAGCGATTCTGTCTTCAAGTCCCGGAAATAGCGCGCATATTCCTCTTCGCAGCAGTGAGCAAGTTCGGCCAGCCTATCCGTTGAGAATTCCATGATGCGCGCCGGGCCTCGATAAGCGCCAGCGTCAAACGATCATACTACGCGGCCCGTATTTCGGGCTGGCAAACTGGCCAACCCTAAGGGTTGACCGGTTTACCGACCCTGCTTGAACGCCTCGACCTTGACGCTCCAGGTTTTGGCGCCGCTGCCGGGCACGTCGGCGTAGGGCACCCGTCCAGTAACCCGCACCTCGCGGAAGCCGGCCGCGGTCAAGTCGGCCAAATAGCGCGACTCCTCGCTCGCGCCGGCCACGCACTCGCAGTAGCTGCCGGTGTTGGCCCGCGCGGTTGGCTCGATCTCGCGGTCGGCAACGATGTCGCTGACCGCGAACTTGCCGCCCGTTTTGAGCACCCGGAAAGCCTCGCGGATCGTGTTTTCAGTGGTCATGATTCATCTCCTGCTTCGACAGTGGATTCTTCGGAATCGGTATCTCCGGCTTCGCCGGAGATACCGATTCCGAAAGTATTCCGCCGGCCTCGCCTAATCCTGCCCGGCAACGGCGCTGGGCCGCTCGATCAACAGGGTATCGCGCCAGCGCCCGGCCAGCGGCACATGGCCCATTCTGCCAATGCGCTCGCGCCGGCCCAACGTTCTAAACCTATGCTTCGCGTGCAATCGCAGGCTGGCTGCGTTCTCAGGGAAAATGCCCGCCACCAGGGTCCAGATGCCGCGCGCTTCGGAAGTCTCGATCAGCGCCCGCATGAGCCGATCGCCCACTCCCCGGCCCGTCGCGTCACGCGAAACATAGATGCTGAGCCCAGCCACCCCGGCGTAAACGGCCCATTTCGAGGTCGGGTTGAGCGTCGCCCAGCCCACCACAACTCGTTCGATGCGGGCGACCAGGCTGCAACCCGCGACTTTGCCTTCCGAGAATTCCGCTCAGGACGCTGCCGGCGCCGTCGCAAAGGTGGCGTTCCCGGTGTCGATGCCTTCCTGATGGATGCGGGCGACGGCCGGCCAGTCGGCCTCGGTCATGGCGGAGATGGCGATGCGGCTCATGTTTGATCAGGTGGGTAAGGTGAATAAGGTTTGATCAGGTAGGGTGCCACCTGAGCACACCTTACCCACCTGATCGCACTTGATCCACCTGACCAAACCTTACCCACCTGATCGCACTTGATCCACCTGACCAAACCTTACACCACCTGACCAAACCTTAGTTGATCCGCTTCGTCCGTCCGCCCCATTCCCGCTCGCGCAGGGTGAACTTCTGGACTTTCCCGGTTGAAGTCTTGGGCAGCGGGCCAAACTCGACCGCCGCCGGAATCTTAAACCCGGCCAGGCGCTGGCGGCAGTGGGCGATGAGATCCTCGGCCGTGACTGAAGCGCCTTCCTTCAAGGTCACAAATGCCTTGGGCCGCTCGCCCCATTTGTCATCGGGAACCGCGACCACCGCGGACTCAAGCACGGCCGGATGGCTGGCCAGGGCCTGTTCGACCTCGATGGTCGAGATGTTCTCGCCGCCCGAGATGATGATGTCCTTCTTGCGATCACGCAGCTCTATGTTCCCGTCGGGATGCCACACAGCGACATCGCCCGAGTGAAACCAGCCCCCCCGAAACGAATCGGCCGTCATGTCGGGGGCGTTGTAGTAGCCCTTCATCACGATGTTGCCGCGCATCACGACCTCGCCCAGAGTCTCGCCATCGCGCGGCACGTCGGCCATGTTCAGGTCGACCACCCGGACCAGATCGGAAAGCACGTTGCCCTGCCCCTGCTGCGCGCGCTGGGTCGCCTGGGCCTCCAGCGGCATGTCCTTCCAGGCGTCCCGCGGTTCGCGCACCGTCGTTGGCCCGTAGGTCTCGGTCAAGCCGTAGACGTGGGTGGGCTGCAGGTTGAGGGCGACCATTTGGGCCAGCAGGGTCGGCGAGGGCGGCGCGGCCGCCACCCCGATCGTGATCGGCCGCTCGAGGCGGCGGGCCTTCGGGTGACCGACAATTCCGATCTGGACCGTCGGCGCGCCGCAGTAGTGGCTGATCGACTCGGTTTCGAACAACTCCCAGATCCGGCCAAAGTCGACCCGGCGCAGGCAGACCGCCCGTGCGCCGACCACGGCCAGCGACCACGGATAGCACCAGCCGTTGCAGTGAAACATCGGCAGGGTCCACAGATATGCGCTCTCGGCCGTGAGATGGGTCTCGATGACATTGGCCAGCGCGTTGAGCGCCGCGCCGCGATAGGTGTAAATCACACCCTTGGGTTGTCCCGTTGTGCCGCTGGTGTAGTTGATCGAGATCGTCTCTTCCTCGTCCTCGAGCCAGCTCTCAACCGGGCCGGTCCAGGGCGCGCCGGCGAGCCAGGCCTCATACGGATCGTCGGCGGCTCCCGTGTCGGACGCATGCACGATCCGCATCGTCGACAGATCGAGACCCGCCACCGACGGCCAGAGCTCGTCGTCGACCAGCAGCACCGTCGCGCCGCAATGGGTCAAAATGGTCTGTAGCTCAAACGCGCTCAGGCGGGTGTTGAGCGTGACCAGCACGCCGCCGGCGGCTGGCACTGCGAAGTGGGCCTCGGCCATGGCCGGGATATTGGGCAGCAGAACCGCCACCCGATCGCCCTTATGCAGCCCTTCCGCCCGCAACTGGGCGGCGAATCGATCCACCCGCTCCTCCATCTGACGGTAGGTAATCCGCCGCGTCCCATGGCTGATTGCGATGCGGTCTGGATAGACGCAGGCGCTCCGGCGTAGGAACGAGACGGGGTTTAACTCGGTGCGATAGACCTTGTTTTCCATTACGACTATCCAATATCCGGAAACGACACGCCCCGGCTCCGCCGGGGCGTGTCGTTTCCGGCAAACATCATGGCGAATCATAGTCGAGGCCATCACTGTCCGCGCGACCCCTGATTTGGGACCATTGTGACGACCTTCCTCCGGGTTGGGCCGACGAGGCGTTGCTCGAAGAAGTGCTGCGCAACCTCCTCCGCAACGCTGACAAATACCTGCCGACCGGCAATATGCGGGAAAGCGCTCCAACGGGATGGGGACTCAGACTCTATCTGGCCCGCAAACTGATCGAGGCTCAAGGCGGCGCGATTGGAGCGCTTTCGCCGCTCGCGCCGGATCATCCACTGCCAGGCAACGAGTTCTACGGCTTTGTGCCCATGGCCGAGATCGCGGAGGATGAATGAGATTGCGCGCCTGATGTTGATCGACGATGACCGCAGCCTGCTTGAACTGTTGTCTGGTTTTCTTGCGCCGCGCGGGTCACGGCCCAACGGATGCGGCAAACCTGTTGGCCGGCGGAGCGATAGCGCTGACCCCAACCGAATTCAAGCTCCTGGTCGCGTTGATGCGCCATACCAGCGATGTGCTCTCGCCCGAGGAATTGGTCCGCGAGGTGGAGGGTTGAGCCCGCTAGAATGACCTCGTCATGATTGACATCATCGCGATGGACGAGTCTCGCGTCGGGGGCTTCTGGCGGGCCGTTGATGAGGTCGCCCGCGAACGGCGCTGGCTGGGCGGGGTGCGCGGCTTTCCGCTCGAAACCACCCGGGCATGGGTGCGCAGCCTGATCGAGCGGGGCATGCCGCAGGTTGTTGCCGTCGACGGCGAAGAAGTGATCGGCTGGTGCGACATCGACGCTCGCATGGGCGAGGGCTTCCGCCACATCGGCCGGCTCGGGATGGGTGTGCGTGCGTCCTGGCGCGGCCAGGGCGTTGGTCGCCGGCTGCTGGAGGCCGCCCTCGATGGCGCGCGCAAGGTTGGGCTGGAACGGGTCGAGCTCGAGGTCTACGCCTCGAATACGGCTGCCATCCACCTGTATGAAAAGGCCGGCTTCGCCCGCGAAGGCCGGCACGCGCGGGCTCGCCTGCTTGATGGTGCGTATGACGATGTCGTCACCATGGCCCTGTTCCTGCAACCGATTCGAACCTGGCGCATCGTCGATGACGATCCCGCCTGGCCCGCCCAGGCCGAGACCCTCATCATCCGCTTGCAATCCGCGCTTGGGCCGCTCGCCGTGCGGATCGACCACATCGGCTCAACCGCCATCCCCGGGCTGGCGGCCAAGGACGTTCTCGACGTTCAGGTCACGCTGGCGGATTTGGATGCCGCGACGGTGGCCGCCGCGGCCGGCGCGTTGACTGCCGCTGGATTTGTCCACCGTTCAGAGATTACCCGCGACCACCGCCCGCCCGGCGCCATCGGCCCGGACAGCGACTGGGAGAAGGCTTACTTTCAGGCGCCGCCCGGCGAGCGCCCCGCCCATATCCATGTCCGCGCCGCAGGCAGGCCCAACCAGGCCTATCCGCTGCGCTTCCGCGATTTCCTGCGCGGCGCGCCGGACGTCGCCGAGGCCTATGCCCGGCTCAAGCGCGAACTCGCCCGCTATCACGCCCATGATGGCGAGGCCTACACCGACCTCAAGGATCCGGCCGTGGATCTGATCCGGATGATGGCGGGATAGCGGAAGGGAGACCGCGCTTTAGCCGTCTCCCTTCCGCAGTCAAATCATCTGAGGCAGGTCCCCGGCAGTGTCGCGCCCGAACGCCGGCCGCACCACGCGTTGCTGGTGTTCCAGTTGCCCTGGAAGGTGTCGCCGTTGTAAGTCGCCAGATAGAACTTGAGCGTGCCGGTCCCGCCCGTGGTCCAGTTTCCGGTCAGAATTGCGCCGGAAGAGGCATAGCTGACGCTCCCGCTCAGCGATCCGTTGCAGTAGCTGCCACTGACCGTTGTGCCGTTCTGGGTCAGGGTCATCGCGCAGGCGGTGTTCCCCGCCACGCTGGCGACCCAGCTTCCAGCAAAGCCACAGCCGTTCGGGAAGGCATTCCCTGATCGCGCCCCGCACCACTGGCTGCTCCCGCCCCAGTTCCCGTCCAGGGTGTTGCCGTTGATCGTCCACTGGATACTGCCCGATCCGCCGCCAATCGTGTAGGTGCCGTTGAGGGTGTTGCCCGAGACGGTGCCCTGGACCGTGCCATTTCCGCCGCTGAACGAATTGACATACGAGCCTGTGACGCTGGTCCCGGACTGGGTGAGGTTCATAGTCCCGAAGTTGTGAACCCAATTGCCGGCGAAGCTCACGATGGCAACCGGCGCGATGTAAGTCAGCGCAACCTCTCGATTCGCGGTGGTTGCGCCGCACTTTGCGGTGATTCGAAAGGTCTTGTTGGCCGCAATCGTGACCGAGCGCTCGCCAGGCGAGGCCACCGGCCCGATTCCGTTGTCGATCTCGACCCGATCGGCGTTGGTCACCGCCCCCCACTGCAGGGTGAACTGATTGCTGGTCGGGTTCAAGCGCGGCGCGACAAATGAAGCGATCGCCGGTGTCCCGCTGCAACCGGAAGGCGCCACGACGCCGGGAACGTTATAGGCGACGGTCAGGGACGGCCCGAACGGCGTGCCATCTGGGGCGCGCAAGCGGTAAGCGGCCTGATAGGAACCACCGGCCGCCGGCGATGTGAGCGCAATGGAGACGTCGGCGCTGTCGCCAGGATTTACGACCGCGCTCAGAGCGGTTCCCTCCGCGGCGCTGAACCCGGCGCTGGTGCTGGTCCGGACGAGGCCATAGCCGGTCGTCCAGGCGCACACGCCAGCATTCCGCACCCGCCAGACTTTGTTGAAGGGCGTGCTCGCCCCGACGTCACTGCCGTCGGGGATGGTGACATCGGACACGAACGCGGCCGCGTCGGCGCAGGCCGCGGTATTGGCTGGCACCACGGTCGGCGGTGCGCTGGGGGTGATCGTTGGCCCGCTCACCGGCGAGGATCCGGATCCCGCGCCCGCGAGGGCCTGGCTCTGCACGATCACCAGCGGCGTGCCGTTCTGGTCGGTGTTCGCGCTGAGCTTGCGCCGATTCACCTGGGTGGCGCAGTTGCCGGCCGTGTCGCGCGCGCCGCTGTTGGATGTTTCGTCATACTCGACGCTGATCGTGAGACGATGCGACGTGTCGGGCAACAGCTTGATCTTGCTCACCCCAAAGGCACCCGAGGCGGTCTCGATGAGCAGGGTGCCGTTGGCCCCGGCATCGGCGCCCTTCTGAATGGCCCGGCCTGGGCCGCCCTGCACGGAAGCGATGCGGATGCTGATGTCACTTTCCAGCCCGCCGGTCGGCGTCGTGACCGGATCAACCACCAGGAATGCCGGTGTCTGCGTGGCGATCGGGCACGGCGCCGCCGCGGCGACCGTCGGCGTGCCCGGCCCGGCCTGGGCCGGGCATCCCGCTAACAGCAAGGCCAGCGCAGCAATTCCTAGAATCTCTCTTCTCATTTCCCCTCCATAACTAGAAGTCATCAGAAAGTCATCTCAGCCCTCATTTTTTGGGATGACTTCTAGACACTCACGATATCCGTACCATTGTCCACATTTCGGCGTGTGATGCAAGGAGTGCGCATTGGTCTTTGTCGGACTCGGTAGCCCCGGCGCTGCCGGGGCTACCGAGTCCGACATCTTCATCATCTACAATCGCCGAAGCGATGATTCAGCTTGCGCCGACTTCCCAACGCGATCCGCGCTGGCGGGGGATCCGCCTCGGCTTCGGGGATGATCAGACCACCGTTGGCAGCGACGGGTGCCTGATCACGTCGCTGGCCATGCTGGCCGGCGCCTATGGGTTGTCCGAAACCCCCGCCTCGCTGAATGAGAAACTCATTGCGTTGGGCAGAAACGCCGGATTCTTTGGCGCGTTGTTTGTATGGGAGGCGATCCCGCGCGTCCTGCCCGGCCTGAGTTCCAGGCGGCGGGTCGATTGCCGTCTGGTACCTGCCCCGCTGGGCGAGATCGACGCCGAACTGGCCGCGGGCCGCCCCGTGCTGATCGAGGTCGATATGGCCCCCAGCCCGCAGGTCGACACGCACTGGGTGGTCGTCACCGCAAAGCAGGGCGACGACTACCTCATCTCCGATCCATGGCCGGTGGACGCCCAGGCAGGCACATCGCTGATGGCCGGGTATGGCTTTGGGCGCAGAACCCCGGATCGGATCATCACCTACGTGGTCGAAATCGACGGCCCGTTGTCGACCGGCGGCCCAACCGGCGACAGCGCAGATGCGCCCCTACGCGTCAGCGTGGCGGATGACCCGGACGTGCTGGCGATCGGCGGGCTGCGCCTGCGCGACAAGCCGGTGACCGGCATGCAGAAGAGGCTGCTGCCCGTGGGAACTATCCTGACCGCCCTGGAAGCGCCCGCGATTGTGGCTGCCCGAATTGGGCGCGAGAACGCGTGGCTGCAGGTCGTCACCGAGGACGGCCTGAGCGGCTTTGTGGCGGCCTGGTATGTGCGCGCCGCGCCGGCCGAGCGCGGCGCGGCCCCGTTCGGCGCGCCCGCGTTTGCGCCCCCGCTCCGGCGCAACGTGCAACTGCAAGCTGTGGCCGGCCGCCGGGGCGCGATTCTGCGCGCAGGACCCCGCGCGCGCGCGATCGCCCGGCTCGAGCCGGGTGACCGCTTGCAAGTGATCGACGCGCCCAAATCCGCGCTGGCCGCCATTGGCCACCGCGGCGAATGGATCGCGGTGCGCGTCCTCAGCGGCGCGGCCCGCGGACAGAAGGGCGTCGCCCACGCCACCGCCATTCACCTGCGCTGATGCCCGCCGCGTCGGCCCCCAAGGAGACCCGCATGCAGAACCCGCCCCCCTATCCCCAATACCAGCCGCTGCCGCAGGCGCCCAGGCGCGGCAATGGCTGCCTGATCGGCGGCATCGTGGCCGCCATCCTCGGGGTATGCGCCTGCGGCGCGCTGGCGATCATGGTGTTCATTGGCCCATCCTTTTTGACCAGCCTCAGCGGGACCGATTCAGGGGGCGCGGCCAGCGCGCCGACAAACGATTTCTTCGGGGAGGACACGCCCACGCCTCGGCGCACGTCGGCGCCGATTGCCACCTCCGGGGCGGCCAATCCAATAGCGACGAGCCGCCCCGGGGCCACCCTCGCCCCCGCCGGTTCGCCAACGCGCGGGCCCGCCACTCCCCGTCCCGCCGCAACCTCGAACCCGAACGACAGCCCATTTCCGACCTCGGCCCCCGGCGCGCGCGACAAGGTCAGCCAACAGCAGACGTTTGATCAGGCCTGGACGATCATCAACGAAAATTACGTCGATCCGAAGTTCGGCGGCATGGATCTGCGAACCGAACGCGACAAGATGACCCAGCGCATCAATGCCGGCATGTCCAATACCCAATTTTGGGAGGCTATGGCCGGCCTGGTCGATCAGCTGAGCGACAACCATTCGTATTTCCTAAATCCGCAGGAAGCGCAGGAGGATGACGCGCGCTATGTCGGTGAGGACAGCTATATCGGCGTTGGCGTGTCGACCAACATCAATCCCGACAAGAAGTGGTTGTATGTCCTGCGCGTCACGCCGGGCGGCCCGGCCGATCGGGCCGGCATCCGGCCGCACGACATCCTGCTGCGCATCGACGGGAAGCCCTCGGTCACGGACGGCGGCGATCCGCAGGTGGGTCTGCTACGTGGGGCGGAGGGCAGCAGCGTGCGCCTGACGGTCCGCACCCCGGGCAAGGCCGAGCGCGAGTTGATGGTCTCCCGGGCGGTGATCCGCAGCAATGTCCTGGTCGACTACCAGTTGCTCCCGGGCAGCCGCAAAGTCGGCTACCTTCGGATTGCGGCTTTCGACGAGAAGACCATCCGCGACAAGATCACCGATGCCGTCGAGGAGATGATGAACCAGTCGAACGGCAAGATGGATGGGTTGATTCTGGACGTTCGGCAGAACGGCGGCGGCAACTATCCGCAACTGGCGTCGGCGCTGGGCCTGTTTACAAAGGCGCCGCCGGGCGAGTTCGTCAACCGAAAGGGCGAGAAGGATCCGCTCGAGGTCATCGACATCGAGTTTGGCAATTCGTTCTCGGTCAAGCTCGTCATCCTGATCGGCCGCGATACCGAGTCCTTTGGCGAGATCTTCGCCGGGGCGCTGCAGTACGGGCGCGGCGCGACCCTGATCGGTCAGCCCAGCGCGGGGAACATCGAGCTTCTGCGCGCGTATCGGCTGAGCGACGGGTCAAAGATGAGCATCGCGGTCGAGGCCTTCCGCTTGCCCAACGGCACAAACTGGGAAGGCAAAGGGCTGACGCCCAACATTCCGGTCGCCGGCGCGTGGGATGAGTTCGGGGCCGACGACCCCGATCCAGTGCTCAAGGCCGCCATCGAGGCGTTGGCGCGGTGAATCCGCCCACGCGCGGTAGAGACGCAATATTTTGCGTCGGTAGAGACGCATGATATTTCGTCGGTAGAGACGCAATATTTTGCGTCTCTACCGCGTCGGCGCGCCGGCCTGCACCCGCAACCGTGCGCGCAGGCCGGTGAACCGTTCGCGGGTGGCCGCGTTTCGCACCGCGATCGCCAGGGCCTTGCGGCTGCCAACCAGCACCACCAGTTTTCGGGCGCGGGTCACCGCGGTGTAAATCAGGCGCCGCTCGAGCAGCAGGTAGTGGCTCATCAACAAAGGCACGACCACGCACGGATACTCGCTGCCCTGCGATTTGTGCACGCTGATCGCATACGCCAGCGCCAGTTGGTCGAGATCGGTGAAGGCGTAATCGACGCTGCGCGCGTCATCGAAACGCACCCGCACGGTCTGCTCCTCGGGATTCATCTCGCTGATCAGGCCTGAGTCTCCGTTGTAGACATCGCTATCGTAGTTGTTGCGGGTCTGCATGACCTTGTCGCCGATGCGGTAAACCCGGTTTCCGAATGACCGCTGCGGACTGCCCTCGCGGGCGGGGTTGAGCGCCGCCTGCAAACCGGTGTTGAGCGCCTCGACTCCCGCCGGCCCGGCCCGCATCGGGGCCAGCACCTGAATGTCGGCCGGGGCCAGCCCAAAGCGCTTTGGGATGCGCTGGGTGACCAGATCGACAATCAAGGCAGCCACAGCCTCGGCGTCGTCGCTGGTAAACATGAAAAAATCGTTGATCGGCTCGCCGGTCAGGGGCATCTCGCCTTGGTTGATCCGATGGGCGTTGGTGATGATGGCGCTCTCGGCCGCCTGGCGGAAAATCTGATCGAGGCGGGTGACCGGCACGGCTCCGCTCGCCAGGATATCGCCCAGCACATTCCCCGCGCCCACGCTGGGCAACTGATCGGCGTCGCCAACCAGCAACAGGTGCGTGCCCGTCCCAATCGCCTTCAACAACGTATTCGCCAGCAGCGTGTCGAGCATGCTGCTCTCGTCGACGATGACGATGTCGGCTGGCAGCGGATGCTCGGCATCGAAGGCGGCCCCGCCGCCGGGCTTGAGCTGAAGCAGGCGATGCAGGGTCTTGGCCTCCAGGCCGGTCGCTTCCGACAGGCGTTTGGCCGCCCGCCCGGTCGGGGCGGCCAACAGGGCCGTTTTGCGTTTGGCTCGCAGGGCCTGAATGAGGGCCTTGAGGCTGGTGGTCTTGCCGGTGCCCGGCCCGCCGGTCAGGGCGGCCAGGGGCCGCGTCAACGCCGCGCGCACGCCGGCCCGCTGCAACTCCGACAACTGCAGGCTGGAGGTGCGGGCCAGATACGCGAACATGGCCGCAAAGTCAACTGTCTGGAACTCGGCCAGCCGGCTGCGCTCGGGCGGACAGGCCGCGATCCGTTGCGCTTGCTTTGCGACGTTGGACTCAGCGTGATAGAAGGGCGGGAGATAGACCGCGATCTCGGCGTTGCCCGCTGGCGCGGCCGGACCATAGGCGGCGCGCGGCTCGGCCAGGCTGGGGGGCAGGGGCGCAAAACGGGCCTCGCCGCCGTCGCGAACGATGCGCTCGGCGACCGCCCCGCGCTCGGCATACAGGTCGCGGATGGCGGCATCTACCTTTTCGCGCGGGGCGGTCAGCAATTCGGACGCACGGTCGCCCAGGTCGGTCTCGGGCAGGTAGGTGTGACCCTCGTCGCTGGCCTCGGACAGGGCGTACAGCGCGCCGGCCTTTAGCCGCTCGGGGTCGTCCAACGCAACGCCCATCGCCTGGGCGATCTTGTCGGCGGTCTTGAAGCCGATGCCCTGCACCTCCCGCGCGAGCCGATAGGGCTGGTTGCGGGCGACCGTGGTGGCCGCGTCGCCATATTGTTTGTAGAGCCGGATCGCCAGGCTGGCGCTCACGCCCTGGCCCTGCAGGAAAATCATTACGTCTTTGATCGCGCGCTGTTCGGCCCAGGCCGCCGTGATGCGATCGACGGTCCGCGCGCCGATGCCGCGCACATCGCGCAAGCGGGCTGGGTCGGTCTCGAGGATGGCCAGGGTCTCGACCCCGAAGCGGTCGACGATCTTGTCGGCCGTGCGCGGTCCCACGCCCTTGATCAACCCGCTCCCCAGATACTTGCGGATGCCCTGGGCGGTCGCGGGCAGCACCGACTTGTAGGAGCGGACCGAGAACTGCCAGCCGTGCAGCGAATGATGCTGCCACACCCCGGTGACCTCGAGCGCCTCGCCGGCCGCGGCGCCGGGCATGTCACCGACCAGGGTAATCAGACCGTCGCCGTGGCTGTCCTGGCTGCGCTCGCTGCGCGCTTCCGGCAGAAAACGGGCGATGGTGTAGCCGGTGTCCTCGTTCTGAAAGGTAATCCGTTCGAGGACGCCGGCGAGGGTCTTGGGCCCGGTGCTGGACACCACCCTAGTTTAGTCGCCGTTGATTCCCGAACTGCCTGACCCGTTTAGAATCACGTTTACCATGCCGACCTCTTTCGAGCGCGCCTTCGGGCTGCTCCAGCACCGCTTTCCGCACCTCACCCTGCCCGGACCCTTTCTCGAGTTCATCCGCGCACAAGAGGAGAACGGCCACATCCTGCGCCGGAACGCGACCAACGAAAGTTTGCTCGCGTTCCTAACCCGCCTCGAAGCCCCCGCTCACATCCTCGATCGCCTGCTCACGCCGGAGTCACGCCTACGCCCGCGGCTGGACTACGCCGCCCTGCTGCGCCTGACCCCCGACACGCTATTCGCCTATCTGCTCGACCAGTTCGCCGCCGTCTTCGACCTGCAGCAGCTCACCCTGGACAGCGAGACCGTAACCGGCTTCAACGCCCACGGCAGCCCGCACGTCTCGAACGTCGCCCGCAATGCGCTCGCCCTCGCCCGCGGCTTTGACCCGCTTAGCGCCAACAGCACGCTGGAGAAGGAGGCCGTCATCGGCGGGCTGATGCACGACATGGGCAATCTGCTCGGCCGCAAGCTGCACGGCCTGTATGGCGTGTATTTGATGACCCAGCTCTTCACCAATGTCGACGCCGATCCGCAAACACTGGACAGCTATGTGACGGCGCTCGAGGTCACCTTGTTCCACGAGGTCGAGTTCGGCTCGGAGCAGGCCCTGTTCGCCCGGCTGAATCCGGCCACCCTGGCCGTCATCATCGCCGACAAGACCGATGTGAGCTTCCGCCGTGTCAGCGCCAAATCCAACGTGTCCGAGGCCATGCGCGACGCGCATGTGTTGGTCAACCTGCTGGTCGCCAACTCGGCCATCTCGCGCGACACCGGTCCGTCGGGCCGCTTCAATTGGCGGGTCGATTTCCGGAGCAAATTCGACCTCGAGCAATTCGACTTGTTCTCAAGCCTGCTCAAAGCCACCGGCCGGGTGCGCTACCCCCAGGAGTGGACGGCCCTTTACGAAGAGAGCAACATCGAATACCTGTTCGTCTTCCAGTCGACCTTCATGACGATCTACCTGTCGCGGCTCTATCTCACCTTGCGGGCGGTGTTCTCGATGTTCCCCTCGGTGAGCGAATTCGTCTTCGTCGTCGATGACGCCGAGCGCAGCGTCAGCCTGACCCGCATCTTCAGCCGCTCAACGTATCGCCAGCAGATCCAGACCCTGGGCAAGCTCTTCTATCGCGAGAACTGGCCGAACACCGTGTTGTTTCACGCGGTGGGGCGGGATTTGTAATAATGCCTGAAGCAATATCCCCGGCGAAGCCGGGGATATTGCTTCAGGCGAGATATCGTTAGGTAAGTTGGAAGTCCGAGAACTCGTTGATTGACTCGATCTCGGCCACCCGGTCCTTGGGAATGACCCGCCGGAAGGAGAGCGATTCCTCGTCCCAGCGGACCAGCAGGTCGCGGGCGCGATGGCTGTTGGTGAGCTCGTAATGTCGCTTGAGCAGGCTCTTGACCAACCGCTTCATACCCGGGTGGGTGAGCCGGTCGACGTCGACCAGCTCCGTGTTGCAGCGGTTGACAAAAGTGCCGTCGGGATCGTAGACAAAGGCCATCCCGCCCGTCATGCCGGCCGCGAAGTTCCGCCCGGTCAGACCCATCACCACGACCACCCCGCCCGTCATGTACTCGCAGGCGTTGTCGCTGACGCCCTCGACCACCCCGCACGCGCCCGAATTGCGGACCGCAAAGCGCTCGCCGGCCGCGCCCGCCGCAAACAGCGCCCCGCCCGTGGCCCCATACAAGGCCGTGTTGCCCAGGATGTGGTTGCCGCTCCAGTCATAGTCGACCTCGGGGAACGGCCGGATCGAAATCTCGCCGCCGCGCATGCCCTTGCCCACGTAATCGTTGGCCGCGCCGACCAGATGCAGGCGCATGCCGTTGGTCGTGAACGCGCCAAAGCTCTGGCCCGCATAACCGCGGAAGTTGATCTCTATCGCGCCGGCCGGCAGCTCGGTGTCGCGGTACTTCTTGGTGATCTCGCCGCTCAGCCGGGCCCCGATGGCCCGGTCCTGGTTGCGGATGGTGTAATGCAGCCGCACGCCCCAGGCCTCGTTGACGGCCTCGCGCGCGTCGCGGATGATCACCTCGTTCAGTCCGGTCTTGGACACCGCCGTGGGCGCGACGATCAGATGCCGGCGCGACCGGCCATCGGTGTAGGTCTGGGCCCGCAGGCCGGTCAGGTCGAGCAGGCGCATGACATCAGTCAGGCGGGCCGACGCGGGCGACTCGCCCGCCAGGCAGCGTCCCATCAACAGATCGCTCCGCCCGATGACCTCGTCGATCGAATGGTAGCCCAGGCGGGCCAGATGCTCGCGCACATCCTGGGCGACATAGAGCAGATAGGCCATGACGTGCTCGGGCTTGCCCTCGAACTTGGCCCGCAACTCGGGTTTCTGCGTTGCGACCCCGACCGGGCAGGTGTTGAGGTGGCACACCCTGGCCATGATGCAACCCTCGGCGATAAGCGGGGCCGTGCCAAACGAAAACTCGTCGGCACCGAGCAGCGCGCCGATGACGACATCCCGGCCGGTCTTCATCCCGCCATCGGCCCGCACCCGGATCCGCCCGCGCAGGTTGTTGGCCAACAGGGTCTGATGGGTCTCGGCGAGGCCGAGCTCCCAGGGCATGCCCGCGTTCTTGATCGAACTCAAGGGCGAGGCGCCCGTGCCGCCGCTCGCGCCCGAGATCAGCACGATGTCGGCCTGGGCCTTGGCCACCCCCGCCGCGATCGTGCCCACCCCCGCCTGCGCGACGAGCTTGACGCTCACCTTGGCCTCGGGATTGATCTGCTTTAGGTCGTAAATGAGCTGCGACAGATCTTCGATGCTGTAGATGTCGTGATGCGGCGGCGGCGAAATCAGGGCCACGCCCGGGACGGTGTGGCGCACCCGCGCAATCAAATCCGTGACCTTGTGGCCGGGGATCTGCCCGCCCTCGCCCGGCTTGCTGCCCTGGGCCATCTTGATCTGCAGCTCGGCCGCGCTCATCAGATACGCCGGCGTGACGCCAAAGCGCCCGCTCGCAATCTGCTTGATCCCGCTGTTGCCCTCTTCCAGAAAGCGGCGGTCTTCCTCGCCGCCCTCGCCACTGTTGCTCAGCCCGCCCAGGCGGGTCATCGCGATCGCCAGGTTCTCATGGGCCTCGGGCGACAGCGCGCCGAGCGACATCGCGGCGGTCGAGAATCGCCGCACGATATCGGCTAACGGTTCAACCTCATCAATTGAGATGGGCGCCCGGTCGCTGTTGAAGTCGACCAGGTCGCGCGGCTCGCCCGGCTGCTCCGGCGCGTGAAAGGGGGCCGCGAATTCCTTATAGAGCGCAAAGCCCTCGCCAAAACGGCCGTTGACCTTGTAGGCAGGCACGCGCGCATGGGCGATCCCGGTCACGACCTCTCGCTCGCCCTCGTACTCGATCAGCCCTGGAATCCGGACCGCCCTCTGCAGCGCGTGTACCGCCCGCTGCGAATAGCCGTGATACTCGCCGCCCGCCCGTTCCTTGTAGAAGCCGGGGTGCTCGAGCTTGATCGGCGCGGTCGCCTCGCCAAAGGCTGCGTGGTGCCAGTGCCTCGAGATTCTCTCAATCTCGTCGTAGCCGATCCCGCCGATCCGTGAGGGCGCGCCGGTGAAGCACTCGGCGACCAGGCTGGCTGACAGGCCGACCGCCTCGAAGATCTGCGCGCCATGGTAGCTGTCGACCGTGGCAATGCCCATCTTCGACATGATCTTGAGCAGGCCCTTCTCGGCCGCCTTGATGTAGTTGCGCACGACCTGCTCTTCAGTCGTGGTCTTGTCGCGGATCTTCCCGCGCTGCACGGCCTCGCGGGCGGTGTCGAGGGCGAGATACGGGTTCACTGCATTCGCCCCGAATCCGATCAGGGTGGCGAAGTGATGGGTCTCGCGAGCCTCGCCCGTCTCGGAGATGAGGCTGGCCTGCCCGCGCAGCCCGGTTCGGATGAGGTGATGATGGGCCGCGCCGACTGCGAGCAGGGCCGGGATCACCGTGCGCTGAGGGCCAACCTTGCGATCGCTCAGAATGATCAAGCTGGCCCCCAGACGGGCGGCCCGCTCAACTTCCTCGCACAGGCGCTTGACCGCCCGGCGCAGCGCGCCGCTCTCTTCGGGATTCACGCTGAAGGTGGCGTCGATGACGGCGCTTTGAAAGGCGGAGTCTTCAACGGTGGTCAGGGCCTTGAGATCCTCATTCCACAGAATCGGACTTTCGACCCGCACCAGCCGGGCGGCGGTCTCGCTTTCATCGAGCAGATTCGCCCGCGCGCCAAGCTGCATGCGCAGGCTCATGACCTGATCTTCGCGCAGGTGGTCGATGGGCGGGTTGGTGACCTCGGCAAAGCGTTGCTTGAAGAAGCTGAAGAGAGGGCGCGGCTTGGGCGACAGCACCGACTGGGGCGTGTCGTCGCCCATCGAGCCGACCGGCTCGGTGGCGTCCTCATACATGGTCTTGATGACCATGGTGATTTCTTCGCTCGTCCAGCCGAATGCGGCCTGGCGGCAGAGCAGGGTCTCGCTGTTGAGGGCCGGTTGCTCAGTGCGCAGGTTGGCGATCTCCTCGAGGCGCACCCGGTTGCGCTGGGCCCACTCGCGATAGGGCTTGCGGGTGGACAGCATCTTGAGGATCTCGTCGTTCTGCCACAGCTTGCGGTTGGCCAGGTCGGCGCAGATCATCCGTCCGGGCCGGAGCTTGCGGGTGACGACGATCTTCTCGGGGTCGACGTCATAGGCCCCGATCTCGCTCCCGGCGTAGACCATCTCGTCGGTGGTCAGCATGTAGCGGGCGGGCCGCAGGCCGTTGCGGTCGATCTGCATTCCGACCAGCGCGCCGTCGGTGAAGACCATGCAGGCCGGCCCGTCCCACGGCTCCATCAGCGCGGAGTGAAAGCGGAAGAAACCCTTGGCCGCCGGCGACAGGTCGGGATCCTTCTCCCAGGCCTGCGGCATCATCATTTTCATGGCGTGGCGGATGTCGCGCCCGCCCAGGTTGAGCAGCTCGAGCGTGTTGTCGAATTTCCCGCTGTCGCTGCTGGTCTCGTCGACGATCGGGCGCAAGGCGTCGATTTCGGCCCCCCAGATGGGCGATTGAAGCATGGGTTCGCGCGCGCGCATCCACATCGAGTTGCCGTCGACGGTGTTGATCTCGCCGTTGTGGCACATGAACCGAAACGGTTGGGCACGCTCCCAGGTCGGAAACGTGTTGGTCGAATAGCGCTGATGGAACAGGATCAAATTGACTTTGTAGTCAATGTCGTTCAAGTCGAGGTAGAAGCCGCGCAGATGGATCGACGAGACGAGGGCCTTGTAAACGATGGAGCGGCAGGAAAGCGAGGCGATATAGAAGCCCTGCAGGCCCTGGCGGGCGGCCTCGTTCTCGATGCTGCGGCGGACCAGATACAGGAGCTGGTCGAACTCCAGATCGGTGGCGAAGCGGCGCGGGCGTTCGATCAGCACCTGCTGGATGTCGGGTTTCATCTCGAGGGCGCGCTTGCCAAGCACATTCGGCTCGTGGGTGACCGTGCGCCACATCAGCACAGGCAGTTCGCGTTTGGCCAGCTCGGTGGCGATGATGGCGCGGGCGCGGGCATTGGCTTCGGGGTCACGGGGCAGAAAGAGCATACCCACGGCCAGGTCGCCGGGGCGTTGGGCGCGCCGGCCCACTCGCTCGAGTTCGCGATTAAGCAGGGTGTGGGGGATGGAGGTCAGCACGCCGGCGCCGTCGCCGGACTTGCCATCGGCGTCAAAGGCGCCGCGATGGGCGAGCCGTTCCAGACAGCGCAGGCCGTCGTCGAGGGTCTTACGCGTGGCGCGGGCGGTCAGATCGACTAGAAAGCCGATCCCGCACGCGTCATGCTCAAAGCGCGCGTCGTAGAGCGGGGCCTCCGTTGGGAAGGCCTCGGACATCGGACGCTGGCTGCCATCGCTATTCATCCCTGTCTCCTGTCCGCCGGATAGGGCGGAAACAAAACGCGAGAACAGGCTCCGGCCCGCTCCCGCGTTCGATTGTTCAGGGTTGAACGGTCCTCATGGACCCGCTCATCGCCATCGACAGCGCCAGGGCGCGCACGGAGTCGGCGCGCATGCGCCGATTGTCCCGCTGCGCTCAATGGCCGCATCATGGCGTCCAACCCGCCCGTAACACTCCGGGCCGGTGAGAAAGTCTGTGAATTGTCCGCAGAAACGCCGGGATGTCAAGCGGCGGATTTCCTCGTTTTTCCGGAAGCGATATCCCCCGCCCCGGCATACGCCGGGGCGGGGGGTATCGCTTCCGGAAAATGATTACAGATTTGCTCTGATGTAAAATCAACATCATGGTCCGCACCCAGATACAACTCCCTGACGATGTCTACAAGCACGCCAAGCGCTTGGCCGAGGCGCGCGAGATCTCCATGACCGAATTGGTCCGGCGGGGGCTGGAACTCATCCTGGCTCAGTACCCGTCACCCGGCGAGGCGCAGCCCGTCTGGCAGATGCCCATGCCACGCAATCTTGGCTGGAAAGGTCTGAGCGATGCTGAGATCAAGGATCTCGCTCAAACTTCTGAAGCCGAGACCGCGCTGATGCCCAAGGGCCGATGAGATGCTGAGCCTCGATGCCAACATCCTTTTCTACGCGCTGAATGCGGCTGCGCCGCAGCATGCCCGAGCACTGAAATTCCTCGAATCGCTTCAACCCAACGAGGACGTCGCCCTCTCCGAACTGATGTTGGCCGAACTGTATCGATTGTTGCGGAATCCGGTAGTCGTCGCCCTGCCGCTGGATGCCCGTGGCGCAGCCGCTGTCATCCAGCAGTTCAGACGGCATCCACGCTGGCGCCTACTTGGCTTTCCCCCAGACAGCCGCGCCTTGCACGATCGTCTATGGGAGATCGCAGGAAAGCGCGATTTTGCATATCGCCGGCTCTACGACGCGCGAATGGCCCTAATGTTGCTCCAGCACGGCGTCACACAATTCGCCACAGTGAACATTAAGGACTTCACCGGCCTGGGCTTCGAACGGGTGTGGAATCCGTTGGGATGAAGCTCTACCCGCGCCTTCGCGCATGTGGGGCGATCGACTCGCGCGCCCGGCCGGCCTGCAGCCGGGCGAAGACCGCCTCTTCGCCGTCATATTTCGCCAGGTCAAGCCGCAGCTCGTCTGAAACCGGAATGCCCTCGGCCAGCAGGCGCTCGCGCTGAACCGCCGGCCCATAGGCGTTCGAGATCCGGCCCTCGGCGTTGACGACCCGCCACCATGGCACGTCGTGGTCGGAACCGGCCAACGCCCGCAACGCATAACCAACCATGCGCTGCAGGCCGGGCCGGCCCATCTGGCGGGCGACCCCGCTGTAGCTCATCACCTGGCCCGCGGGGATCAACCGAACCACCGCGTAGACCTCGGCATAGGTCGCCTTCGCGCCACCGGACGGGGACATGGAATTGCTCCGCTGCATGCCAAAAGTTTAGCGCCAATCGGTCGTTTGACATTTTGCGCCTGCGGCGACACAATCTCAGCATGAACTTCGTCGCGCTTGCAGGCGGCGTTGGCGGCGCCAAGATGGCTGATGGCCTGGCCCGCAGCGTCGGCCCCGAACATGTAACCGTCATCGTCAACACTGGCGATGACTTCGAGCTGTATGGTTTGAAGCTCTCGCCTGATCTGGATACGGTGATGTACACCCTCGCCGGCATCGCCAATCCCGAGTCGGGCTGGGGGATCGCAGGCGATACGTGGACGAACTACGCCATGCTCGAGGACTATGGGGCCAACCCGTGGTTTCGTCTGGGCGACCGCGATCTCGCCACCCACATGCTGCGCACCCAGGCCCTCCGGGCCGGGGACACCCTGACCCAGGTCACGGATGTTTTGTCAAAAGCGCTCGGGGTTGTGCCGCGCGTGCTGCCGATGAGTGATGACCGGGTGCGGACCGTCGTCGACACCGATTCGGGGACGCTGGCCTTCCAGGAGTATTTTGTCCGTTTGCGCTGGCAGCCCAAGGTCACCGGGGTGCGCTTCGAAGGCGTGGAGCGGGCCGAGGCGACGCTGCCTGTCCTGCGCGCGCTGGAGATCGCCGACCTCATTGTGCTTTGTCCGTCGAACCCGTATCTGAGCGTCGATCCGATCCTGCTCACCCGCGGCGTGCGCGACGCGATGATGAACGCGTCGGCCCCCATCATCGCTGTATCGCCCATCGTCGGCGGCGAGGCGATCAAGGGGCCGGCCGCCAAGATGATGCGCGAACTCGGGCAGGAACCTTCGGCCGCGACCGTCGCCCATCATTACGCCGAATTCATCAACGGGTTTGTCCTGGATGTTCAGGACGCCCAATACGAGTCCGAGATTCAAGCCATGGGCCTGGGCGTGTTGGTGACCAACACGATCATGAAAGATGTGGACGACCGCGCCCGGCTGGGCTGCGAAATTGTCAATTTTGCCGACGAGCTGCGCCCGGAGAAGCTCGGCGGTTGCCAGATCGCGTAATCGGCTCGTGGGCCCGCTGGTCGCCATCATCCCGGTCAAAGGCCTGGCCCGCGCCAAAACGCGGTTGGCCGGCATGCTGAGCCTGGATGCCCGGGCCGCCTTGATGCGCAACACGCTCGAGCGCGCTGTGCGCGCCCTGCAGACTTCCGAGGCGGTGGCGCGCATCGTCATCGTCACCCGCGACCCGGTCGTGGCGGACTGGGCAAAGGAGTGGGGGGTGGACGTTTTGCGCGAGCGGCAATCCGGGCTGAATGGGGCATTGCGCGAGGCGCGCGACACGCTGAACGGGGCCGGGGCAATGCTGATCGTGCCCGGCGACATCGGGCTGCTGGCGGGCAACGACGTTGCCGCCATCATCGCCCTGGCCGGGCGCCCGCCGGCCGTCGTCATCGCCCCCGACCGCCACGAGCGCGGGACGAATGCCCTGCTCCTCGCCCCGCCTGACGCAATGGATGTCGCGTTTGGGCCCGGCAGCGCGCGCCGGCACGCCGCGCTCGCCCAGGCCGCCGGGATCGAGCCCGCCTGGTATCGCTCGGGCAGCATCGGCCTCGATGTCGACGACGCCGATGACCTTGCGCTTTACGCCGGCCTGCGCCTTGATCTGCATGGGCCGGGCTGATGGTCGACCGTTGACAGGATTAACAAGATGAACAGGATGGGTTCATCAGCCATCCTGTATATCCTGTCCATCCTGTCAATGACATCTGATAGAGAGAGCCTCCAGGATTTTCGTGATCCCGGAGGCTCTCAGTGCGATGGCTGGATAGAGGTTACTTGCGAATCATCGGCAGGAACACCAAGCTGAAGTTCTCAACGACCACCGTGCCGATGGTGTCGCCAGCCTGATAGACGAACTCGCCCAGATCGTCGTACTTCACCAGGAACGACTCGCCGGAGAGCAGTGTGCCGCTATCAAAGACCGGATCCGTCACGGCCTGCGGAAGCGCGAGGAGTTTCTTGTTGGCTTTGACGTCGTAGGTCGGCTTGCAGCACGTCATCGAGGTGAACTCGACCACCGTTCCAGGCGGCACCTTGATGACCGCCGGATCGGGCCCATCTTCCGTCAGCAAGACAGTGACCGTTCGCAGCCCGGACACGACCGGATACAGCGCCACGTCATAGCGCACGAGCGCGTTGGTGACCACGATGTCGGCGCTGCGATGATTCTGATAGCCGGACCGCGTCACGCCGATCTGATACGTCCCCGGCGGGGTGAAGAAGCTGTAGTAGCCGTCCGCAGCCGTAGTCTGCGGATTGATCTGGCTGAATGCGGCGGCGTCCCACACCGCATACAGGCTGCCCTGCTTCTCATAGTTGGTGACCAGCGCGCCGCTCAGCAGTTGGTTGCTGATCGCATCGGTCACATTTCCATACGGGTCGATCAGCACCTGCCCATCGCTGGTCTTGATGATCCCGAAACACAGCGCGCTGACCGTCATGCTCGAGGGCGGCGTGCGCGCGCCCGTGGTGTAAACCCCGGTGAACAGCCCGTCATTGTCGGGATCGGTCAGGACAACCGTATCCGTCGGGCCAAAGCTCACGCTGATCCCGGCGTTCGGGTCGCCGGCGCAGCACGAGCGCACCTCGATTGTGTAAACCGCGTTGGCCTTCAGCGCCAGCAGCCAGCCGCCGACATCGGTCCGGCCATTTGCATCCTGCGGCCGATGCCAGCCGCCCATCGCGTCGATGAAGCGCATGCTCAGCGGCGACCAGGTCAGGCTGCCGTCGACGGTGATGTTCATCAGGTTGCTGGCCGGGCTTACCATCGCGCTGATTGTGCTCGTCGCGGACAGCACATGCGGGCCATTGGCCAGTCCCGCAACCGGGATCCACCACAGCCCACCCGCGGTGGCCGTGACGGTGCCCGAAGGCACGCCGTCGGCATACAGTTGGACCAGGCTGCCGGGAATCGCCCAGCCGGTCACGGTGAAGACGCCCGCGCACACCGTGCCGTCGCCCGGCCCGTGCAGGACCGGCGGCAGCAATGGCCCGGCCACGACCACCGTCGCGCTGGCGCTGTTGTTGCCTGGACTGGTGTCATTGCCCGAGGTGATTGTGGCCGTGTTCGTCAACGGCGCGCTGCGCGCAAATTCCGGATCCGGATACATCGGGATGTCGATCGGCTTCGTGCGGGTGATGACGATGATCATCCGCACTGGATTGCCCGGCGGCAGACCGTTCAGGTGGACATGAACCAGGTCCGATGCGGCCGGGCCGCCCGGCATGACTTCCACCACGGCATTGAACACGTCAAAGTTCGTCGACGTGACAATCTTGGCCACCCGCCATCCGCTCGAGTTGGATCCGGACAGGATGTCGTGAACGTCAACATTCGTGGCGGTGTCCGCGCCGCGATTGCCGAACACGAGGCTCCACTCTACGGCGTCGGTGTTATTGTCGTCGCACTGTTCGTTGCCGACGCACAGCCCGGCGGCCCGCGGGCCGATGGGGGCTCCATGCTTCTCGATCCACACATCCGAGCCGGCGGTCTGGCCGGGGCTTGGCTGGCGATACAGATAGTCCTCGGTTTCGCCCAGGCGATACAGCTCGCCGCGCCCATCGCTGTAGTTGATCACGGGTCCGGCGGACGTGCTCAGGGGCAGGCTGATGGGCTTGGTTGTCAGCGTTACGCGCAGCCAGGCTTCCGTTGTCGTGAAGGGAACCCGGCTGGTCGGGACATTGATCGTGTTGACTCCGAGCGCCAGTGTCGCGGGGTTGACCGGCCGGTTGATGACGATGTGCTCGGGCGCTGCGGCGAGATTGGTCGGTGTCTGGCATGGCGCGACGTCTTGCCAATCGCCATCGTGATTGCCGTCGACCCACACGTTGATGTAACCCAGTTTGGCCGTGGACGTCATCCATGCCTTGGCCAGCGGATCGATGAAGACCTGAATCGGCAGATTCGTTATCTGGCAATCCTGGAACTTGACCGAGCTCAGCATCAGGCCGTCATCCCAGCGATCCCGGTCGTTGACGTTGGCCGGCGGGCGCAGGTTCGGAACGATGTCGTTGTCGGGCAACAGATCGGCATCCCGCTCGCGACTCACCCGCGGGCCGAGGTGGAAGTGCTCGGGCCGCACATGCTTGGGGCCCTGCGGCAGACCCGTCCCCGGGTCGAAGACGCTCGGGAAGCGGGCCGGCACGCCGAGGTAGGCCGTCATTGCCGCGGGGAAGTGGTTGCTGCTGTCGGGCGCGTCCCCGAGATCCGTGCGCACGATATTGACCGGCACGATCTGGGCGATGCAGCGTGCCGCGCGTGAGATGGGATCATCGTCGTCGTCGCTCCCTGCCGCATTTAGCTCAGTGAAGACATCGAAGAACGAAGCGCGGAAGAGCACAGCCGCATCGGGGCCGTCGCTGTCGAGATCTCCGACGGTGAGATCCAGGTCGGGTTCCATGTCCGGCCCTGGCGCGCGGATGCGCGAGAATCGGGTGACCGTGCTCTGAGCGGGCAGCATGACCACGTCCTTTCCGGACGGGCACTGGCTGAACTCGGTCACGGCTCCAGGGGCGCCCTCTGGTCCCAGAGGATTGATCTGGACGACGGTGCGCGGAGTCTTGACCAGATACACCCGCACGGCGACGGGCACATTCGAATTGTTCATGAACGCGATCTCAGCACACAGATAGGGCGGCTTGCACGGCCCGGTCGGTTCCGGGCTGAACAGCGAGTCGGGCGCGGTCAGGCCCTTGATCGTGCCATCCCAGCCCTTGTCCTCGTGGAGCTTCAGGGTGTAGGTCACACTGTCGGTGCCCCAATGAATGATGCTCTGACAAAACTCATCGAAGTCCACTGCGGCTAAGATCACCCCGCCGCCGGCGGTGGCGGTCTGCAAGGCGTAGGCGGTGTTGCGGACGACGCGGGTGGGGCCGTAGCAGGGTTTCACCCGCACGGCCTGCTCGATCCGGACCTTGCCGCCCGGCATGAGTGCGCCGTTCCAGACCACGGTATTGCCGATGAGCGAGGCAATAAGCGGGGCAACCGCCGGATTGAGCTGCGTGACGACCGGAAGCCCGACCGGGACCACCTGCGCGGGCAGCGGATCGGTCATCGTCGTGCTTGCCCAGGTAGTGCCTCCCGTGTGCTCGAGTTCGATCACATACGTGATCACTTTGTTGGCGGTGTTGGCGCCAAAGGTATTGATCAGTCCCTTCGTGATCGCCAGCGTGCCCGGCTGCTCCTGAAGATGCGGCTTGTAGACATAGTCCTCGGTCTCTCCGGAGCGATAGGGGCCGCTACCGAACGGAACGCCCCGCCCGTCCGCGCGGGCGGGGGTCAGGCTCAGGTTGAAGGTGCCGTTGGCCGTGCCGACCGGCTGCTCGCTCAGGGTGAAGCGCACCCAGTGATTCTGCAGCGGGGCCGTGTTCAGGATGCGCCCGGTCGGAACCGAGATGTCCTGGAAGCCGCCCAACGGAATTGCGGCCATGTTGACGACAAAGTTGCGGACGATCCACTCGGCCCGCAGACCGGGCGGCTGGGCGGCGCTCTGCGGGCATTCGGCCAGGTCCTCCCAGTCGCCGTCGCGGTTGCCGTCAAACCACGTGTTGAGATACATCGTTGTCAGGCTGGCGGACGCGCCGCGCGAGACGCGCACCTTGAGCACGGTGGCAAAGCAATCCTGTAAAACTACATTGGGGTTCAGCCAGCCATCATCGGCCACGTCCCGGTTGGCGCTGTCAGTTCCGCCATTCTTGATGTTGTTGATGATGTCACCATCCGGACCTTGATCGGCTTCATCTTCCTTCGTGATGGCCAGCCCGAGAATGCCCTCGAGTTTGATCTGATTGGCGTGCTTGGGGCCGCTCGGCCCGCCGCCGGCGGTCGTGGTGTCCCACACGGTTGGGAAGTTGCCGGCCACGGGGCCTGGGTAGGCGGTGTTCGTTGTGCCCCAGTGGTTGGTGCTGTCGGGCGCGTCGCCCACATCCGGCCAGCGCGGCTCGGGCTGGGGATGGCCTTCAATCAGGTAATCCTCGGTCTCCCCCAGGCGCCAGCCATTGCCCGGGCCGCGGCCGTCCGGATCGTTTTGGGATGGCCCGCCCCCTAGATTTGTGCTGCCCGTTCCGATGGCCGGTCCTTCGCTGAGGGTGAACCGGATCCAGTGGGTCAGTGACAGGGCGCTGTTGGGAATCAGGTTTGTCGTCACGGTGACGATCACATAGCCGCCTATCGGCACACTGCCAATCGGCACGGAGTAGTCGCGCACGATCCATTCGGTGGCGAGGCCCCCGGGAGTGCCGGGGTTGCCCGGGCAATCCCTCCAGTCTTTCCAATTGCCGTTGCGGTTGCCATCGAACCACACGTTGAGCTTGAGGTCGTTTAGCGTGGCCGGCAGCGGCAGCAGGCTCCGGCTCACCCGAACCACGAGGTCGGTGGTCTGGCAATCCGCAAAGACCGCATTCTGATTCAGCCAGCCGTCATCGCCCTTGTCCCAGTTGGACACGTCGGCGCCGCCGTTGAGGATGTTGTTCACGCCGTCGGCGTCGGGCCCAAGATCGGCCTCGCTTTCAGCGGTCACATTTGGCCCGAGCCAGGCGTGCGCAATGCTGAGATGCTTGGGCCCGGGTCCCTGCGCGACCGGCGCTGTTGCCGGATCGAAAGTTGTTGGAAACGCGCCGAGGACGGTGGCCGGGAAATTGTAGGCTGTGTTCGCATAGACCGTTGGACTGAAGTGGTTGCGGCTGTCCGGCGCATCCCCAAGGTCGCTCTTGGTCGGCACCGGTTGCGTAGTTGGGTCGGGCTGAGTCTCGAAGCACAGGTCGTCGATCCATAGCTCCTGGCCGCTCACGGACAGTTGGGTGACGCTGCCGTTCAAGGTGACCGAGCCCATGTCGTTGCCAAAGCCATTGACCACGCTGGCGAGCGCGCCTCCGATCATTGTGCCGTCGATGTCGTTGAAGTCGGCGAAGTTGGCCAGGGCGCCATTCACCCGCAGGTTGATGTTGCCGCCGTATTCGCCAAACTTGAAGCTCACCGAATACATCCCCGCCGCAAAGGTGGTCGAGATGCCGATGTTATTCAGCTTGAGCTCATTGGCGGTCCCGCCAGCCAGGGTCGTTCCGACGAAGCCCAACGTGCCGCCGGCGAAAACCGTGCTGTCGGCCCAAATATGCGGCACGGCTTCAAAGGTTTGGCCGCCATCAACGAAAGTATGCCCCACGTGGTGGTTGGCAAGCTGCAGATCAAAGCCGACGCACGTCGGGCCGCCGACGCCGCTGCCGAGCGGTTCCGGCGCGGCTGCAATTGCGGCCTGTGGCCCGGGCTGCATTGCGCCCATCTGAATCGCGGCCAATCCTATCGCCGCCATCGCTCGAAACGACTTTCCAATATTCATGTCAACCCC
>JBDSIP010000140.1:0-3789 GCA_039917915.1 Thermoflexales bacterium | reverse complement strand
GACGCGGATTCCGCCGCGTGGTGGCCGCTCGAACGCTTCGCGCGATCCGATGAACTGATCGCGGAAGATCACGCCTGGATCGTGCGGGCCTTTGTTCCGGACTTACCCTGAAACGTTGTGCTTGCGGGTGATACCCCCCGGCGGAGCCGGGGGGTATCACCCGCAAAAGAAGAGTCGCAAACCATGACACCGATTGATCTGCTTATCCTGGGCGCCGGCAACCGCGGCGCCCGCGCCTACGGGGCGTATGCCCTGGCCCACCCGGACGCGTTTCGGGTCGTCGGCATCGCCGAGCCAAATGCCGTCCGCCGCGAGCGGATGGGCGCCGCTCACGGCATCCCTATCGAGCGCCAGTTTGCGCGCTGGGAGGATGCCCTGGCGCTTCCGCGATTTGCGCGCGCGGTCGTGGTGACCACCCACGACACGATGCATGTCGACCCGACCCTGGCGTCCCTTAGCGCGGGCTACGACGTCCTGCTTGAGAAACCCATGGCCCAGACGGCGGCGGAATGCCGCCAGCTTGTCGAGGCGGCCGAGCGCGCGGGCCGGTTGCTCCAGGTATGCCACGTTCTGCGCTACACGCCGTTTTTCGCTGCCCTGCGCGAGATCGTGTCGAGCGGTCGGCTGGGCGATATCGTCACCATCGAATACCGCGAGAACGCATCGTACTGGCACATGGCCCACAGCTTCGTGCGGGGCAGTTGGGGCAACACAGCCCGGTCCAGTCCGATGATCCTGGCCAAGTCCTGCCATGATCTCGACATCCTGCTCTGGGTGATGAGAAAACCGGTCACGAGACTCAATTCGTTTGGCTCGCTGATGCACTTTCGGGCCGACCAGGCGCCGGCCGGCGCGCCCGCGCGTTGTCTCGATGGCTGCCCGGCCGCAGACACGTGCGCGTGGTATGCGCCGCGGGTCTACTCTGCCGAACCAGGCTGGTCTGATCCGCCCGCCACGCCCGCATTCATGCTGGGCGCGCTGGAGGGTGGGGCGACCGCGGAGGAGCGGCGCGAGACCTTGCGCACAAGTCCTTACGGCCGCTGTGTCTATCACTGCGACAACGATGTGGTCGATCACCAGGTCATGGCCATGGAGTTCGAGGGCGGGGCGACCTGCGCCTTCACCATGCACGGTCACTCCGACCGCGAGGGCCGGACGCTGCGCTTTGACGGTACCCGCGCAACGTTGTACGGCGAATTCGGGTATGGCGGCGTCACCGAACTCAGGATTCATCCGCACGGCAGCGGCCCGATCGAGGTCATCCGACCCGATACCGTCGCGGGCGGTCACGGCGGGGGCGACGACGGCCTCATGGCCGATTTTGGAAGCGCGCTGCAGGGCGAGGCGTCGCTGCAACGCACGACGGCGCGCGCGTCGCTGGCCAGCCATCTGCTGGCCTTCGCGGCCGAGGCGTCGCGCTTGTCAGGTCTGGTCGTTGATCCGCGCGAGATCTAGTCCAGAGAAAAATACATTGCCGGAAGCGCTAACGCTTGCCCGCAGGTATTAGCGCATGACGAGGGGGATGAAGGCGACTGGGATCAGCACCGGCGTCTCGGTTGGCGTTGGGGTGATGGTCGGCGGTGGGGTGACCGTGGGGGTGGGTGTCGGGGTTGCTGTCCTGGTCACGGTTGGCGTCTGCGTCGGCGATGGGGTGACTGTTGGCGTCGGTGTTGCTGTGGGTGTGCTCGTCGGGGTCGCCGCGGTGAGGTACGAGTCCAGCCGATAGACCGTGCCGTTGATATTCACCAGATACAGCTCGCCGGCCGCATCCTCACCCCAGGAGGCAAGTGCACCCGCAACGAACGTCGAGGTGAGCTGGGACGCGCTGAAAACGCCGGGCGAGGTTTGATCGGCCATCCATACCTTTCCGGTACCGTAGTCGGCATAAAAATATTTCCCTTGCAGCCAGGCGTATTTCGATCCGCGGTAGACGTAGCCACCCGTGATAGAGGTGGCGACCTCGCCGCTCGTGTGCGAATGCGAAATGACGGGCGAGACGTACGGTGGATTGTCGCTGCAGCCGGTGAGATTTGAGATGATCGGCCCTTCTCGCCGGTTCCAGCCGTAATTGAGGCCTGCGGTGGAACCTGCTGTCACGAAGTCAATTTCCTCCCAGGCGCCTTGCCCGACGTCGCCAATGTATAAATCCCCGGTCAGTCGATCGAAGGAATTTCGCCAGGGGTTGCGCAGGCCCCAGGCCCAAACCACTGGATCCTGTCCCGCTGTGAAACTGTTGGTCACTGGAACGGTATAGGTGACTTGGCCGACCGGGTTGATGCGCAGGATCTTGCCCAGCCGGGTCGCTACGTTCTGGCCGTTGCAGTTTGGATCGTTCTGGCTGCCGCCATCGCCCACTGAAGCGTACAAGAATTGGTCGGGCCCAAATCCGAGCCAGCCTCCGTTGTGGTTATTGTTTGGGTGGGCGATAGTGAGCAGCGTCGTCGCGGAGGCAGCGTCGGCCTGGTTCGGGTCGCCCGCTTTGGCGACCATTCGGGTGATATTGATCAGGCCACTCGAGCCAGTCCAGTAGATATAGAAACGTTGGGAGGCGGCGTAATCTGGTTCGAAAGCCAAACCCAACAGACCTCGCTCAGAGTCTGTCGTCACGGTCTGGGTGAGGAACGCCACTGATTTCAACGCGCCGCTTTGGTAAATCTTAACCTTGCCGCCCTTTTCGACGATGAATAATCGATCGTCTCCCGCGTGGGTGACGAAGAGGGGGTTCGTCAGCCCGCTCGTGATGATGGGCGTGAATACGATCCCGATGCCGGCGGCCGCTTCCGTCCCAAAAATGGATTCAGCCGCCGGGGGTGGCGCCTCCATCGGGCCTGGCGCCGCCGCTTGCGCTGGCAGCCAGGCGGCAGCGCCGGCCAGGGCCAGGAATGTCGCGGCTGTCAACGCGCGGGCAAAGGCAGTTAGTTTCATGAACGGATTCTACGGGCGAGCCATCCTATAATCACGTACCGCGCCGAACTCAAAGGCGCGCCTAACCTTATGAGCAATTACACCGACCTCGATCGCGCTTGCGCCAACGCCATTCGCACCCTCACCCTGGACGCGGTTCAGAAAGCCAGGTCGGGCCATCCGGGCATGCCGCTCGGCATGGCCGATGTGGCCTGGGTGTTGTTCAAGGGATTCATGCGGACAAACCCGGCCGACGTCACCTGGTTCGACCGCGACCGGCTTATTATTTCGGCCGGCCACGGCAGCATGCTCGCCTATGCGCTGTTGTATCTCACCGGCCAGCCCGATATGACGCTGGATCAGTTGATGCAATTCAGACAGTTGGGCAGCCGCACCCCCGGGCATCCCGAGAATCATGTGACGCCCGGGATCGAGGTCACGACCGGGCCTCTCGGCGCGGGCACCGGCAACAGCGCGGGCATGGCCCTGGCCGAGGCCTGGCTCGCCGCGCGCTACAACCGCGAGAGCTTCCCCGTCGTCGACCACACGACGTATGCCATCGTCAGCGACGGCGATTTGCAGGAAGGCGTGAGCCACGAAGCGGCGAGCCTGGCCGGGCATCTCGGCCTTGGCAAACTGGTCTGGTTCTATGATGACAACAGTGTTTCCATTGATGGGCCGACCTCGCTTTCGTATAGCGACAATGTGCCGCAGCGCTTCGAGGCCTACCACTGGCACGTCCAGTCCATCGACGGCCACGACATGGATGCCATTGAAGCCGCCATCAGCGCCGCAATAATAGTCCCCGACCGGCCAAGCATCATCTGCTGCAAAACGATCATTGGCAAAGGCATGCCGACGAAGCAGGGCACCCGGCTTGCCCAT
>JBDSIP010000139.1:0-8885 GCA_039917915.1 Thermoflexales bacterium | reverse complement strand
GCGACAGATCGAGAATTCCCGCGCGCGCGGGCTACCTCACTCATTGCTCATGCGCCAGGGGTAGGCTTGTAACATCTGAAAGGACGATTTCCGCCGGGGATATCCCCTCTGGAATGGGTTCCTTTGGGAGTACTTCTTCAAATGTCGATCCGGACACGACTGACCGTCGTCTACACCTCGGTGATCGGGCTAACGCTCGTCATCGCCGGCTTATTGGTGTATGGCGCGGTGGCGTTGCTTCTACAACGCCAGGTCGACGACTTGTTACGCCAGTCGTACGACGCGATCACCGACCTTACCCGGGCCGCGCTGCTACAGGACGGCAAGATCGCCGCCCAGCTTCCGACCGATGCCTTTCGCTCGATCTATGTCCAGGCTTATGACACGAGCGGCGAGCTGCTCGACGCCAACACCACGACGATCTCCGGGCCGATCGACCCGGTCAGCCTGCGAAATTCCCGGGCGATGGAAGAAGGTGGACGCATGGCGTTGTACTCGACCGTTCACGTCAATCGGGTTCCGCTGCGCGTGTTGACCGATCCGGTGGTGTTCACGAGCCGGGTGAGCGGACAGCAATTGCTGATCTTTTTTCAGGTTGCCACGCCAATTCAAGACACGGAATTCGCAAAGCAGGGCCTGCTCAGCACCCTTTTGGCCGTCGGGCTTCTGGCGCTGCTCATCGCGGCGGTGGGCGGCGGGGCGGTAGCGAAGCGGGCCATTCGGCCCATCACCCGCATCACCGACACGGCCCTCAGCATCACGCGGACCAACAATCTCGACCAGCGGGTGCTCGCCCAGACCAACGACGAAGTGGGCAAGCTCTCGACCGCCTTCAACCTGATGCTCGACCGACTCTCGCAGTCGATCACGGCCCAACAGCGTTTCGTCGCCGACGTGTCCCATGAAATGCGCACGCCGCTCACGGTCATTCGTGGCAATGTCGATCTGCTCCGGATGAGTTGCGCCGACACCGAGTCGCTTGACGCGGTGACGAGCGAGAGCGATCGGATGACCCGAATGGTCAGCAGCCTGTTGATGCTGTCCCAGGCCGACTCCGGCGCGCTCGAGATGCGGATGGCGCTTCTGGATCTGAAGCCGACCTTGCTCGAGGCGGCCCGGGCCGGCAAATTCATCGGCCAGGGCAAGACCGAGGTCACAACCCTGTTCCTCGGCGAAGAGCCGCTCGAGATCGAGGGCGATGCCGACCGGCTGAAACAGGTCCTGCTCAACCTGGTTGATAACGCAATTAAATATTCGCCTGACGGCGCCGCCGTCCATATCGAGGCCGCCAACGAACCGGCCCGCGATGTCAATGCCGCCGGCGCGCCCGCGGTGGGGGGCGAGCGGGTGGTGCGGGTGACGGTCAGCGACAACGGACCCGGCATCCCAGCCGAAGATCTCCCGCATGTCTTCGAACGCTTCTACCGGGTGGACAAGTCCCGCTCGCGGGCCAAGGGCGGCGCCGGCCTGGGGCTGGCAATCGCCCAGACCATCGTCGAGGCCCACGGGGGGCGAATCGCGGCTCGCAGCGCGGTCGGTGTGGGAACCTCTTTTGATGTGTTCCTTCCCGCGTATCAGCCTAATCTGGTATGAACTGTCACGATTCTGGCTCCCGGCGCGCTCACCTCGCCTGCGACGGCATCTCAGTCGATGCTAAGGCACATGAATTAACGTGCCGGATCAGGAAAGCGCCGTGGGCGGGGTGTGTTCTTGTTTTGGTCTTGACCGCACGAACGGGTGGAGAAGTGTGCAGAATCGATCCGTAGCCTATCTGGGCATCTTGTGGAAACCGCAGACGCGGCTCAATGGCTCAAAGAGCATTGAGCAAATTATCGTTGACCGCGTCATCCAGAAGAGCCCGGCAGAGCGCGCCGGCGTGCAGGTCGGCGACCGGGTGAGGTCGATCGATGGTCTCGTGATCGATGGGCACGCAGATCTGTCGGCCCTGATTTGCGCCAAGATGCCGGGGGCCACCCTGGCGCTGGAACTCCAGCGCGGCGACAAGAAGCTCTCCCTGAAAATTGTGCTGGGCGAGCGCCAGATCGCGGCTTTCAAACTGCGCGCGATGTCGGAATCCCGCAGCGGCAGCAGCGCCGGCGATCCGAGATGAGTTTTCGGCGCGCCTACGGGCCTTTGCGGGCTGTGATCACGACCCAGTAGTGCCCATAGTAGCTGTTTGCGTTATAGGCATAGGCGATCCCAAAATCGATTTGTTCTGCGTAGAACGGCAAAAGTCCGAGAAGATGATTTTGATGACTGGGCGAAGCCATCCAACCATTCCAGACTGAGCTGGCTGTCGGGTAGCCTGCCGCGATGGACTCGATATTGTTACCTGTCAACGAGATATCGTAAAACGTGGGGAGGACGTAGCCGGCGTTGCGGGCCATCTGGTTCGGCCCAATACTGTCGGGCGGGGGTGTGGAGTGGCTAAAGTAGCCGCGGTTGGCCATGTCCTGCGCATGGAAATAAGCGGCCTGCCGCAGCGCGGGGCTGCACACAAGTTGCAGTCGCATCTGGCGCGAATCGGACCGCATCGAGGTCAAGACTGCGCTTTCCTGGGCACTCATTGAGCAGTTGCCGCTTGACTGCACACCCGGTATGAAGGCGCGCGGAGTTAGCGCGCCAGCGCCGCGGGCCGAGGATGGGAAACCAGACGCGAACAGGGCCAGACCAACGGCGAGCGCAACCAGGCACTTATTGATGTTTCGGATCATTTGAATCGCAAGGTGATCTGGCGGCGCAAATGCGATTCGACAACCTACCCCCATCGCTTGTCAAAGCCGCCGGCGCGCCAGCCGGGTTGAACAAGGAGATCGTAACCGCCGGTTCTCGCGGCTTCTGCCCCGGTTGTGTCGGTACCTTGGCATAGGCTTCCATCAAGCGTTGTTTCCTCGATAGGGAAAATGAGAGATCGGTAGGCGCTTGCGCCCCTCCAATCAGGTCAACCGAGGTTTACTAAACCTGCTCAACCATCCGCTGATCGGCGTCCGGTCAGGGTCTCAAGCGTGGCCGCCCCGGCCCGCTCAATTTCCAGAACCAGGCCGCGCTTGATTCGGGCGGGCAACCCGGGTCCGCCATAGATCAACCCGGTGTAAATTTGCACGAGCGTCGCGCCTGCCCTAATCTTCTCCAGGGCGTCTTCGGCGCTGGCGACGCCTCCCATGCCGATGATCGGCAAACGCGACCCGGTCCGGGCGTGGATGCGCTGGATCATGGCAGTGGCGAGCGATCGGAGCGGCGCGCCGCTCAGACCTCCCGGGCAGTCCGCATAGCGCGCAGGCGCAAAGCCTTCCGCCGCGTCCCGTCGCAAGGTCGTGTTTGTAGCGATGACGCCGTCCATGCCCGCGCCGAGGGTCGCGTCCAGGGCGTCTTCGAGCTGGCCCTCTTCGAGATCGGGCGCAAGCTTGATCAGCACCGGCACCCGCCGCCCGCTCTCGCCGGCAAGCGTGTCGCGGGCGCGGGTGATCGCCCCGCACAAATCGGCGACATAGGCGCGGGTCTGGAGCTGGCGGAGCTCGGGCGTGTTCGGGCTGCTGATGTTGATGGCGATATAGCTCGCCCGCGGCGCGACGCGACGCAGCAGCGCGACGTAGTCGCCGGCGGCCTCGGACAGGGGCGTTTCCTTGCTCTTGCCGATGTTGATCCCGACCGGGATGCCGGGATCAGACCAACCGCGGGCCAGGAAGGCGTCGACGCCGTCGTTGGGAAATCCCAGCCGGTTGATGACCGCCCGGGCCTCAGGCACGCGCCACAAGCGCGGGCGCGGATTCCCTGGCTGCGGTCCTCGCGTCAGCGTGCCGATCTCCAGGTGGCCGAAGCCCAGAGACGCCAGCCCGCGCGTGGCGACGCCGTTCTTGTCGTAGCCGGCCGCCAGGCCAAGTGGATTGCGAAAGCGCAGGCCGAAAGCCTCGACCGCAAGGCGCGGATCCTCAAAGCGCAGGGCCCGCCCCAGCGCGATCCGGGCCAGGGGCAGCGCCCCGGCGGCGCGCAGCGCGCCGAGCGTGAGCGCGTGAGCGCGCTCGGGATCGAGCCTGAACAGAGCGCGCCGCGCCGCATCGTAGATCATTGCGTTAGAAACGCGAGCACGTCCGAGCGCTGGGCGGCGCTGATGGCGCCCGTGCGCAGCCACTCGTCCAGCAGGGCCGGGAGGGTGACGACCGCATGCAGGGCATAGCCAGAGGCGGCCAGGATTGCCGCTGCGCCCTGCCCGCGGTCGATCAGCACAACGATGTCGCGGGCCTTGAGGCCGGCGCCCTCAAGCTTCTGGATCGTCTCGATCTTCGAGTCGCCGGTGGTCACCAGGTCGTCGATGACGGCGACGATCTCGCCCGGCTTGAACTCGCCTTCGATGGTCGCCCGGGTGCCATATTCCTTGGCCTCCCGGCGCGGGTAGATCAGCGGCCAGCCGGCCTCGAGCGAGATGGCGGTCGCGATGGGCAGGGCGGCATACGGAATGCCGGCCAGACGGTCAAAGTGAAGCCCGCGCAACACACCGGCAAAGGCCTGGGCGACCCGCCGCAGAACCGCCGGATATGTCACCAGCCGGCGCAGATCGAGGTAGATCGGCGAGATCGCCCCCGATTTCAGCGTAAAAGCGCCAAAGCGCACGCATTGGGTTTCGATCAGATCGCGGGCCAGGATGCTGAGCGGCGTCTCCGCGACGGACCTCTCGCGCGCCGCGGCGCGAGCGGCGTTGATGGCGTCCCGCAGGCGGCGCGCTTCCGCCCCGGGGTCGTCCGCGTTGGCGATGCTGCGCGAGGCGTTGATGAGCATGCCCAGCCCATCGGCGCGCAGCCCGGCCTCAACTGAGCGTTCGAGGTCGCCGCCCTGTGCGCCGATCCCGGGCACGAGAAACCAGGCTTCGGGCGCGAGCGCCCGGGCCCGGGCGATGGCTTCGGGGTAAGTCGAGCCAACCACCAGCCCGACATTCCCGTGCGGGCTCCAATGCGAGGCGCGCCGGGCGACCTCCTCGAACAGCGCCCCGCCGCCCTCGAGGGCGACTTCCTGAAACTCGGCGGCGCCGGGGTTCGAGGTCTTGCACAACGCAAAGATGCCGCGATCAGGCCGGTCCCAGAACGGGCGGAGGGATTCGCCGCCCATATACGGGCTGACGGTGACGGCGTGCGCGCCGAGGGTGTCGAAGAGCCCGCGGGCCGATGCCTCGCTGGTCTCGGCGATGTCGCCGCGCTTGGCGTCGAGGATGACCGGGATGCCCTCGGGCACAGCCGCGATGACGTCGCGCAGAGTGGCCACGCCCTCGGGGCCAAAGGCCTCAAAAAAAGCGTAGTTGGGTTTGAAGGCGGCTGCGAACGGGGCGGTCGCGGCAATCAGGCGCAGGCAATCTGCGCGGAGCGCTTCGGGCGATCCGCCGCGCGGGTCGAGCCCCACGCACAGCAGCGAATTGCGGGTGCGGCAGGAGGATTCGAAGAGGTCGGTGAAGGTTTGCATGTGTTTGATCAGGTCGGTAAGGTAAATAAGGTTTGGTCAGGTAAGTAAGGTTTGGTCAGGTGGGGAAGGGTTGATCAAACCTTACCCACCTGATCAAACCTGACCTAACAAAAGGGCTTATGCCTTCCCCAGCACCATCGCCAGCAACGCCATCCGCACATACAGCCCGTATTCCATCTGGCGGAAGTACGCGGCCCGCGGGTCATCGTCGACCTCCATGCTGATCTCCCCGACGCGCGGGAGCGGGTGCATGACGATCATCTTCTGTTTGGCCTGGGTGAGCGTGGCCGGGGTGATGACGTAAGCGTCTTTGTGGGCGTTGTAGTCGGCCTCGTCGGCGAAGCGCTCCTTCTGGACCCGGGTGACGTAGAGGACATCGGTGTTGGGCAGGACGGCCTCGAGCTCGCGATGCTCGGCCAGGGTGACGCCCTTGGCAGACAGCTCCTCCATGATCTCGGGCGGCATGCGCAGCATCTCGGGCGAGACCAGGTTGATCCGGGCGTGGAAGAGGGTGAGCAGGCGCGAGAGCGAGTGGACGGTCCGGCCGTTCTTGAGGTCGCCCAGCATGGTTACGGTCAGGCCGTCGAGATTACCCAGCTCCTCGCGGATGGTGAACAGATCGAGCAGGGCCTGGGTGGGGTGTTCGCCGATCCCGTCGCCGGCGTTGATGATGGGCTTGCGCACGTAGCGGGCAGCGGTGGCGGCGGCGCCGACCTCAGGGTGGCGCAGGACGATGACGTCGCTGTAGCACTCGAGGGTGCGGACCGTGTCGGGCAGCGACTCGCCCTTGGAGACCGACGAATAGCGCACTTCGCTGATCGGGATGACGCTGCCGCCCAGGCGCTCCATGGCTGCGGTGAACGACGAGGCCGTGCGGGTGGAGGGCTCGTAGAACAGACTGGCCAGGAGCTTGCCCTTGAGCAGGTCGAAGGTGCCCACCCGTTCGACCATGGTCCGCATTTCCTCAGCGATGACGAAGATGGCCTCGATGTCCTCGCGCGAGAATTGTTTGACCGAGAGGATGTGCTGGCCGTACAGCCGGCCGCCGCGCTTTTCGCCGAGCGGCAGGTGGGGGGGGCGTTGCGAATTGGTCATGGGATCAGGCTCCTATTCCCGGTGCCGGGCAAAATAAAACGCCAAACACGTTGTAACGCATTTGACGCTTTTTGGATGGGGCTGCGGGCCCGCCGAAAACAGATTCCCGGCTCCCGCCAACGCTTCTGGCGGGCGCGGAACCCTGAGGCAAATGGCCGCGCAAGCTGCACGAGATCGTATTTTACTCTGTTGGCTGGGTGACCTGTCAGGTGATGGCGGGGCGGGGGTGACCTGACAGGTGACAGCAGGGCCGCGGGTGACCTGTCAGGTCTGCCCGATCAGCCCGCCACCTGTCAGGTCAGCCCCGCCGTGCGATAGGCGCAGGTTGGCCAGTGGGCGTACGCGCAGCGACGAACGAGTCTACCCAGTACCATCAATGCCATGCACGCTGGGCGTTTGTCACTATCCGGCATCGTCGTGAGTGTTGCGCTCGCCGCTTGCAGCGTTACAGCATTGCCTACCTCGCCGACGGCACCGCCGACGCCCAGCGCAATCCCGCCCATCGTGCCGACCGAGACCTTGGTCCCGCCGACCGCCACAACAGCACCGCCTATCACGCCTGAACCCTCGCCAGCCCGAGAACGGCGCCTGCCAACTGCCACGGCAACGCCCAGGCCCGCGACTCCGACGCCTACACGAGCACCCACCGTCGTGCCGACGCCCTGGCGGCCCATCACGCGCACCTTCAGCGCGCCGTTTGTCCTCGCTCAGAGCTACGATGGTCAGTGCGCTGACAGCTGCTTCATGCAGGTTTTTTGGTGGGGACCCGAGTTCGTTCTTTACAACGATGGGCTGCTTATTGGTCGCAAACAAAAGACGAACGGCCAACTATCTTGGTCCTTTAGCGCACAATACCTATCGGACACCCAGGTGTGCGACACGCTCTACGAACTCGAGCGAACAGGCATATTTACGTTTGATCCAACGCGATACATCGAGATTGAAAAGGCGCGTAAGGGCTTGGCTGTTCCGGTTACCCTGAAGATTGATGCCTGGTTAACATCGACATTAACTTTCGAACCCTACTACTTCGCGAGGAGTCAAGCGGCGTATCCCAACGAACGTATTTTGCCAGACGCCTGGATTCGGGCCAGAAGTGTGATGACCGAGGCGGCAGGGGCCGCAACACAAGACTATCAACCGGATCGGATAGCCCTGTTGGCGGGTGACGTGACGGAGTGCGACACTCAGTTCAGGTCAGATGCGTGTTTCACATATGGGTTCCTTAAGGCGGCTCTTGCTCCCGCCAGGGCCTGGCCAGTATCCTCAGTCTCATTGGCGCAAAGCAGCCGTCTGGGCTTGGTCGCCATCGATGGAACATCGGCTAAACAACTGAGCGCCCTCGTCGTCAATGTGGCAGATGACTTGAACGTCTTCACCGAGAAGGATCGCACTTACCTGATAAGGACAAGACCGATGCTTCCGCACGAGAGCCTGACTGACACACTCTTGTATGCACCGCCCGGGACCGCCCTTCCCAAAGACACCCGCGCCAAGCCCGCCCGCACGATCACTTGCATGCCGTGATACAGGGGATTCCAGATGATGGTCTGCGGTCCGACATCATCCGTCCGCCCGGCGGTAAACTTCCCGCATGGCCATCTTCGACTTCCCCCTTGAGACGCTCCAAACCTATCGCCCGGCGCGCGAAGAGCCCACTGATTTTGACGCGTTCTGGGCCGGCACGCTGGCTGGCGCGCGCGAACATCCGCTCCACGCCCGCTATGAGCGGGTGGACTACGGCCTGCGCGCCCAGGAATCATTCGACGTCACCTTCAACGGCTTTGGCGGGCAGCCGATCAAGGCCTGGCTGCAACTCCCCGCCCATCGGACTGGTCCCGTGCCGTGCGTGGTCGAATACCTCGGCTACGGCGGCGGGCGCGGCTTCCCGACCGACTATTTGGTGTGGAGCAGTGTCGGTTATGCCCACCTGTTGATGGACACCCGTGGTCAGGGGAGCGTGTGGCAGAAGGGCGACACTCCCGACGAGGGCGCCGGGAGCCCGTCCGTGCCCGGGTTCATGACCCAGGGCATCACCGATCCAACGAACTATTACTACCGCCGGCTCTTCACCGACGCGGTCCGGGCGCTGGAGACGGCCCGCAGCCATGCCGCGATCGATGCCGATCGCATTGCGGTGACTGGCGGGAGCCAGGGCGGGGGGATCGCCATTGCAGCGGCCGGGCTGGACCCAAGCGTCCCGGTCGCGATGCCGGATGTGCCCTTTCTGTGCCACTTTCGGCGGGCCATCGAGTTGATCGACACCAATCCGTACGGCGAGATCGTGAAATGGTGCGCGACCCATCGCACGGACATCGACCACGCGCTGCGGACTCTGAGCT
>JBDSIP010000138.1:0-7753 GCA_039917915.1 Thermoflexales bacterium | reverse complement strand
CCCCTTCTCCCTTTCTCCTGTTGAATGAGCCTAGGCCGCTGAAAAATGGCGGGTCGCGCATGACGCAAGACAGACTCCACGCTATGAAGCGAGCGCCGCCACCACCCGATTGATCGTCGAGCGCAGGCGGTATGACCAGCGCTCGCGGCCGGTCCGGGCATGGCAGTTAGTGACGAGGGCGATGACCAGATCCGCCTTCGGATCGATGACGAGCTGGCAGCCGCTGGCGCCGCCGTGGCCATACGCGCCAAACGAGAGCAGATCCCCAAACACGCCCGGCGCCTCGGCCTGTTGGAAATAGAACCCCAGACCCCAGGCCACCGGATAGGCCGGCGCGGATTGCGGGCCCAGGGCCGGTGCCCAGCCCAGGCAGTGCCCGCCCGTCTGGTCGGTGGTCATCGCCCGCAGCGTGGCCTCGGACAGGAATCGCGGCCCGGTCGGCGCGAAGTTCAGCCCAAAGCGCATCAGGTCGTCGGCGCTGGCGGCCACCCCGAAAGCGGGATGGGCCAGGTTGAGGGCATACGGCATGTTGTACATCGCGCCGGGGGTGCCTTCGGCCAGCACCCCGCGCACGACGGCGAGTTGGTCGTAGACCCCGGGTGTTGGCGGCATGTGGGTATCGAGCAGCCCGGCCGGGGCGAGCACCAGCTCGCTCACCAGCTCGGCGAACGGCCGGCCGGTGGCGCGGGCCGCCATCTCGCCCGCCAACAGATAGCCGTAGTCGGCATAGGCATGCCCGGTCCCGGGGGCGAAGAGCAGATCATGCCCATACGCTTCCTCGATCAACTCCGAGGCGGGCGTGAGGGCCGCCATACGCTGCTCCATCTCGGGCGACTCGTAGATCAACCCAGCGGTGTGGGTCAGAAGATGGCGGAGGGTGGCGCTCTCCTTGCCGCCGCCAGTGAACTGGGGCAAGACCGAGCGGACCGGCGTCGAGAGCAACAAGACGCCTTGCTCGACGAGGGCCAGGATCGCGGCCGCGCTGTAGGTCTTCGAGATCGAAGCAAGAGGCCAAAGGGTGCGGGCGGTGGCAGGCCGGCCGGGCGCAGCGGCGCCCCCCTGCCAGCCGATGACCTGCCGGCCGCGCTGAGCGACTGACAGCGCCGCGCCGTCCAGCTCGCCGGCGGCGATGAAGGCGGCCAGGTGGTGTTCGATATCGGCGACGGTGTTCGACATGGTCCCTTGTTTGCGGGAACGAATGCCCCGCCCCGGCGTACGCCGGGGCGGGGCATGCGATCCCGCGACGATGTTTAGGCGCAAAAGCGGACGGCGGTGTTGAGCAGCACGTCGGCGCATTGGCCGACCGATTCGAGATCGACCCATTCCTCGACGGCGTGGGCGCCGGTCCCGCTCGGCCCGAAGACCACGGTTGGGATGCCGGCTTCGGACAGAATCGCCGCATCCATCCAGAACGGCTCGCCCACCCATGCGGGGGTGGCGCCGAGCACGTCCGTCGCCGCCCCTGCCAGGATTTGGGTGATATCGGCGTCAGGGGCAATCTCCAACGCCTCACGGGCGAGGGTGATCCGGGCGCTGGCCCGGAAGTCAGGTATTTCGATGGCGACACGTTCAAGCAGGGCCTGGACCTGTTGAAGCGCCAGTTCCGGCGTCTCGCCGGGCACGGTCCGCCGTTCGACGGACACGCGGCAGCGGGCGGGGTAACTCGAGAGTTCCTGCCCGCCCGAGATGAGGGAGGCATGCAGCGAACCGCTCCCCAGCAGCGGATGCGAAGAAACTGCGCGCAGGCTCTGGTCGAGGTGATCGAGCCAGACCAGCACGTGGCCCATCCGGGTGATGGCATCCACCCCCAGATCGGGGCGCGAGCCATGGGCAGCCACGCCCTCGGTCTCGATGTCGATCCACACAAACCCCTTGTGGGCGCCGCAGATGCGCAACCCGGTCGGTTCGGTGACGATGGCGGCGTCAGCGCGCCAGTTGCGCACAACGGACTGAGTGCCGAGGCTGGCATACTCCTCATCCGCGACGGCGGTGAAGATGACATCCCCGCGCAGATTGAGCGTTTTGGCTTCAGCGACGGCGGCCATGTAGGCCGCAAGACTGGCCTTCATGTCGTAGGCGCCCCGGCCATATAGCCGGCCCGCCGCGATGCGCGGGGCATGCGGCGCGGACATGCCGGCTACGCCAACTGTGTCCATGTGCCCATTCAGCATAAGCGAGCGCCCGCCGCCCGTGCCGCGCGCGATCGCGATGACGTTCGGCCGGCCAGGGGCCGCTTCCTCAAGATGCGTTTCCAACCCGGCGCTTTCGGCCCAATCGGCGATGAAACGCGCGATCGCGCCCTCGCCCGCGCCGCCCGGCACGAGGTCGGGATTGATCGAATCAATGGCGACCAACTGCGACAGGAGGGAAAGAATATCGATGCTCATGGGTATGTATCCGCGATACTATACGCCATGGCAGACACATCGCTGATCATGATTCCGGGCCGCGACAATAGCGGGCCCGAACATTGGCAGACGCTCTGGGAGAGCAAGTTTTTTGGTGTGTCCGGGTCGCCCAGCGAGATTGGGCCGCGCCCCGGCGCGAGGCGTGGGTGGCCGGCCTGCAGGAAACCATCGCCGCTCAGCCCGGGCCGGCCATCCTGATCGCCCACAGCATTGGCTGCATCACGGTCGCCCATTGGGCGGCTGAGCAGGTTGCGCCTCCTGTCGCGGCGGGGCGCGCCCGCAAGGGTCCGGGCCCCGGCGAGGTCGTGGCCGCCTTGCTGGTCGCCCCGCCCGATCTCACCCGGCCCGGAGCGGCACCGGATATGGTTGCGAGCTTCCTGCCTGTGCCGCGCGGCCGGCTGCCCTTCCGCAGCGTGGTGGTGGCCAGCTCGAACGATCCGTACGGGTCCATTGGCTTCGCGCATGATCTGGCTCGGGCCTGGGGCAGCGAGTTCGTCGACGTGGGCGGGCTGGGGCACATCAACGCGGATTCGAACCTGCGTGATTGGCCGCAGGGTCAGGGCCTGCTCCGAAAGCTGATGCTGGGCCGGCCCGTATAATCCGCCCGTCATGAGCCATATTCTGGTAACGGGCGGGGCGGGTTTCGTGGGCTCGCACGTGGCCGAAGAACTGATCCGGCGCGGCCACCGGGTCGTCATCCTCGACGACATGAGCGGCGGATTTGCCGACAATGTCCCAGCCGGCGCGGAGCTCATCCAGGGCAGCGTCACTGATGCCCCGCTGATCAACGCGCTGTTTGAGAAATCCCGCTTCGAGCACGTCTACCACCTGGCGGCGTATGCGGCCGAGGGGTTGAGCCATTTCATCAAACGGTTTAACTACACAAACAACGTGATCGGCAGCGTCACCCTGATTAACGCCGCCATCAACACGGGTGTGAAGTGCTTTGTCTTCACCTCGTCCATCGCGGTGTATGGCCCCAGCCCGGAGCTGCCCATGCGGGAAGAAACGCCTGCCCATCCCGAGGACAGCTACGGGATAGCCAAATACGCGGTCGAACAGGAGCTGGTCTCGTGCAAGCGCATGTTCGACCTGGACTACATCATTTTCCGGCCGCACAATGTGTATGGCGAGCGGCAGAATGTGGGCGACAAGTATCGTAACGTGGTCGGGATCTTCATGAATCAAATCATGCAGGGCAAGCCGATGACGATCTTCGGAGATGGCGCGCAATCGCGGGCCTTCAGCTACATCCGCGACATGTCGCCCATCATGGCCGGGGCCATCGACGCGCCGGCCGCCCGGAATCAGGTCTTCAATATCGGGGCCGACCAGAACTACACCGTGCGCGAACTGGCCGAACACATCGCGGCGGCGATGGGCGTTGTGCCCGAAATCCTGCATATGCCCGCCCGGAATGAAGTCCAGCATGCCTACTCTGACCACGCCAAAGTCAGGCGTGTTTTCGGCGATCGGCCGCTGCATACGCTGGACGACGGTCTGGCCCGGATGGCCGAGTGGGCGCGCCGCAATGGCGCGCGGCAAAGCAGCCCGTTTGAAAACATCGAAGTGCTCAAGAACCTGCCAAGGGCCTGGTCGCACGGATGAGCGAGACCTCGTATCACGCCGTCCACCTCAAGGAGACGGGCTCGCGGGCCGTGCTGTGGCGGGTCCTGACCGATTACCTCGCCCGCTTTACGCCGGACAATGCCGTGGCGCTTGAGCTGGGGGCGGGATATTGCTGCGTCGCTCAAAAACCCTGACTATGTACCACAACAAGACGGTCAGCGTCGTCTTCCCCGCGTACAACGAAGAGAACTACATCAAGGCCGCGATCCTTGATTTCTTTGCCAACGGCGTGGTGGACGAGATCGTGGTCGTCAACAACAACTCAAAGGACCGCACCGATGAGGAGGCCCGCCAGACCGCCGCCCGAGTCGTCCTCGAAACGCGCCAGGGGTATGGCAACGCCCTCCAGCGCGGGCTGCGCGAGGCCAGTGGAGAGTTGATCATCATGGCCGAACCGGACAGCACTTTCATGGGCAAAGACGTGCTCAAGCTGCTGGCCTATTCGGATGACTTTGACATGGTGTGCGGCACGCGCACTACGGCTGAACTCATCTGGAGCGAAGCCAACATGGGCTGGTTTCTGCGTCAGGGAAACTGGATCGTCGCGAAGTTCACCCAGTTGCTCTTCAATACGTGCTCGCTAAGCGATATGGGCTGCACGATGCGCCTGGTGCGGCGCGCGCGGCTCGAAGCCTTTCGGAAAGATTTGACGGTGGGCGGGTCGCATTTTCTCCCGGAGATGATCGTCCTGGCGAAGCGCGAGAAGCTCAAGATGATCGAGATTCCGGTGAACTACCGCGGCCGGGTGGGCGAATCCAAGATCACCGGCAATCTAAAGGGAACGCTCCGCACCGGTCTTCGGATGATTGGGCTGGTCTTGCGCTACCGGTTTGCTCCGCCAGCGCGTAAGCAGGCATGAACACGCTCGTTCATCAGGCGCGGCGTCATCCGGCGGCCCTTGTCTGGATCGTCGCCGCGACGGCCTACGCCGTTCTCTTCGCAGCCTCGCAAGGCAAGATCATCTTCACTGACGAGGTCGTCTTCGCCCAGGATTTCGTTTCCGCCGCCCAGGGCAACTGGCCGGCGGTCCGCATCCCGCATCCTCCGCTCTACGTCAGCCTGGGCGCGATGCTGGTGAGCGCGTTCGGAAACAATCTGACGGCGATGCGGGCCATGGGCGGGGCAAGTTTTCTGCTCACCCTCGCCCTCATCCCGATGACGATGCGGGCCCTGTTCCCCGAGCGGGCCGAGCGCGCGGCGCTGATCGCAATGGCGATCTGGGTCCTCCAGCCGCTGGCCGTGCAGGGCAGCCTGTTGATCGATATCGACAACACGATCTTCGTGCCGGCCATGCTCCTGTTCATCTGGGCGGGCGCCAATCCGCGCCGATCGCCGCTGGCGGTTGGGCTGACCTTCGCCGCGATGCTGTGGACAAAGTTGCTGCCGACAGCCTTGTTCATCGCTACCTCCGTTGTGCTCGTCCGCTTGGTCCGGCGCGAGGGGTTTGGTCGGCTGCTCCTCGGCCTGCTTGGCGGGGCCGCGCTGTTCAGCGTGTCGGTGTGGGCGTATGCGGCGCTGATTGGTTTTGAGCTGGACATCCTGCTTTCCACCTTTAGCCGCACCGGCGAACTGGGCAAGGGCGTCGCCAGGATGATCTCGCGCGGCATCATGGGCGGCGGCATCACCGCGGTGTGGGTGGGCGCGCCCTTTGTCCTGATGTATGCGGCCGCGCTGCGCAAGCGCCTCGCCGCATTCTGGCGAGAGCGGACGGTGCTGCCTTCGGACGCGCTGATTGTGTGCGCGCTCGGCGGGCTCTTCCTGCTCAGCATCGGGAATGACCTGCCCATGGGATTCCCCCGCTACCACTACCCGATTCTGCTCCTGGTGACGCTGACGGTCAGCGCCTGGCTGGCGACCTGGGAGCCCACCCGGCGGGACCTCATCGTGCTTGCGGCGCTTACCGTTGCGGCGGCGGGCTACTTCAGCCTGGTCATCCCCGACCCGCTCCTGCCGCAGTATTTGCTGACCTTTGAGACCAACGATCTTGTCCAACGGTTAACGTTTGCGCTGCAGTCGCAGGCCATCTTCTTCGGGCTGCCCTTCGCCCTGCTCATCGCGGCCGCATGGGCGGCCAGAAGCCGCGCGGCCGGGCGAATCGCCTGCGTTAGCTTCTGCCTCGCCAGTTGGGCCGTCCTCGACCTCGCCCAGACCCGGGCCGAATACTCGACCCTTTACGAATACGGGCGGGCCGGCGGCGCGGAGGCTGCCCGGATCGTGCGCGACAGCACGCCCGCCGATGCCGTGATCGTGGCCCCCCGCGAAGTCGATTGGCTGACCTCCCGCAAGGCGACCCTCTCGACCCAACTGGCCGGACCGAACGGCACCCCGGCCCAATGGCTGGCGTTTTTTGCCGCGAACAAGCCTGCGGCCGTCGTCCTGCCGACAAAAGAGGACACCCGTTACACCCAGGTGACGCGCGATCCGGAGGTGCTCGCCCAGTTGTCGGCCTGCTACACCCCGCCCCGCGCGATCGGCTCATATCGCGTGTGGATCCGAACCTGCAAGTAGCGGCGCTCGTATAATCCCGGGCGCATGTCTGAACAACTCAACCAGCTCGAGCTGACGGCCCTGGCCGAGCTCCCCGCGATCACGACCAGCGAAGCGCTGCAGGCCTGGAACGGCCGCATTTTTGGGACCAAGCGCAGCCGGGGCGCGCTCGATGAAGCCCTGTCGGTGATGGGCAGCCTGTCGCGCGAGGAGCGCCCGATTTTCGGGCGGCGGGCCAACGAAGTAAAGCAATCACTACTCGCCGCGCACGAAGCGCGCCAGGTCGAGATCCGGGCGCTGGAGCTCGAGCAGGCCTTGACGGCGGGCCGCATCGATGTGACTCTGCCCGGCGCGCCGGTCATCCGCGGGCGGGTGCATCCCAGCACCCAGACCCTGCGCCGGATCGCCAGCATCTTCGGGCAGATGGGCTTCGAGGTGTATCGCTCGCCCGATGTCGAGACCGACGAGATGAACTTCGAGCTGCTCAATATGCCCGAAGAGCACCCCGCCCGCGACATGTGGGACACGTTTTACACCACGAAACCCGGTGTGATCCTGCGCACCCACACCTCGCCGGGCCAAATCCGGTCGATGCGAGATTTTGGCGAGAACGGCACAAAGCCAATTCGGGTGATCCTGCCCGGAATGGTGTATCGCTACGAGCAGGTCACGGCCCGGAGCGAGATGCAGTTCAACCAGGTGGAAGGCATCGCGATCGGGCGGAACATCACGATGGCCGACTTGAAGGGCACGATGACCGAGTTCGCCCGCCGGATGTATGGCGGGAAGGCGAAGATGCGCTTCCGCGGTTCACACTTCCCGTTCACCGAGCCCAGCGTCGAGATCGACTTGTACTGGGGGTTGGACACGGAGCGGGACAAGATGATCACCAAGGGCACCGGCTGGCTGGAAATCGCCGGGGCGGGGATGGTGCATCCGGTCGTTTTGCGCAACGGCGGCTACGATCCGGCCGAGTGGAGCGGCTTCGCCTTCGGGATGGGCCCCGAGCGCACCGCGATGAAGCTCTTCGGGATCAACGACATCCGCCACTTCTGGTCGAACGACTTGCGCTTCCTCGAGCAGTTTTAGGGCGCGTGTTTGCGCGCTCAACGCACGCCGCCACCCCCACACAGAACGTCATCCCACGCTTTCGCGTGGGATGACGTTTTGTGGGGGGCTGCGCCGGGCGTGCACAACGCCCAAATGTCGTCATTCCACGCGAACCCCCC
>JBDSIP010000137.1:0-3044 GCA_039917915.1 Thermoflexales bacterium | reverse complement strand
GATCTCGCCCGGCTTTGCCGGGCGAGATCGCCTCCGATACCGTGTTGTCAATGCGGGCCAGCCTTGACCCGTTCCCGCCAATCATCCAGAATGTCCGAGACCGTCTGCTCAAAGGGGATCTGCGGCGTCCAGCCGGTCGCGGCTGATAACTTTTCGTTGGACCCATAGCTGACGAGGGTGTCGGCAGGGCGCATCTTTGCCGGATCGGTCTCGATCGCAATTGTTATTTGGGACTTGCTGAGCAGGGCGTCGAGCAGGCTTTGAACTGAACGTGGCTGCCCGCTGCAGATGTTGTAGATTTCGCCTGGTTCGCCCAATCGGAGGAGGGCGAAATAAGCCCGGGCGACGTCGCGTACGTCGGTGAAGTCGCGCTGGGCGGTCATATTCCCAACCCGCAGCACCGGCTCGCGCAATCCGGCCTCTATCTCGGCGATCTGTTGGGCGAACTGATTTGCCGCCGAGGTCATGGTCTGGCGCGGGCCGATGTGGTTGAACGGCCGGGCCACGACGACATCCAGGCCGTGGCTGCGCCGATATTGCAGCGCCATCGCCTCCTGGGCAACCTTGCTCACGCCGTAAGGGTTGACCGGCATGGTTGGGCAGGTTTCGCGAAAGGGCAGGTCGCCTATCTGAGCCGGAGGGCCATACACCTCAACCGACGACGCGATCAGAATGCGCGGGGTGAGCCGGTTGGCCAGCAGCGCATCGAAGAGGTTCTGCTGCGGGCGGACATTCATTTCGAACGTCGCCCACGGATCGTCCCAGGCGGCCGGTACATATGGCTGCGCCGCAAGATGGATGACGAGATCGGGCCGCTCGAGTTTGATCAGCCGCTTGACCGCGCCGGCGTCACGAAGATCAAAATTCCACCACGAGATGCGCGGGCTGCTTCGTTCGCCGGTAGCGTTGCGCGAGGCGCCAATGAGCAGCCAGGGGGTCTCGGCGATCAGCAGATTGGCCAGATGACCTCCGGCGAATCCGTTCATCCCGGTGATCAGAACCCGCATGAGACACCCTTGATCAATCGCATGCGCAGATTATAAGTTGCGCTGCGGCGAACATCCGAATCAAATCCCGATACCACCGGCTCCGAAAACTTCCGGCGAGATCACACTCCCCGCGCGAAGCGCGGGGAGTGTGATCTCGCCAGCATTATTGTGGGGAGGATGGCGACTAGGGTGCCCGCAGCACGCCTCGCGTAAACAGCGTCTGCAGCGGGCCGGTGATTCCAAAGGCCAGCGCCGCAACGAGGAGGAGCAGCGTGATGGCAATGAAGCCGGAGCCGCCCACGATGCCCGTCCACGAGAACAGCCGCGCCCGCTGCGGATCGCGGGCGTGCCGCGCGCCGCCCAGGCCGACCAATCCAAGAATCAGCGGCACGAGCGGGAGCGGGGCCGCGCAGACGGCCGCGCCGATCCCAAAGCACGTTGCGATCGACAGCATTCCGGTCCCAAAGGCAAGGGCCGCGATGACATCATGGTTGTTGTTGCCCAGTGCAGCGATGCTGGGCGGCGCCATCGGCAGGCGGGGCAGGTCGACGGCCGCGCCGAGGGTCGCGAGATACGTCTGGGGCGAGAAGACGGTGACCCCGGTCTGGCTGAGCTGGCGCGCGACGGTCTGGCTGATCCGCCGGCCGTCGTCGGCGTACCACAAATGCTGGGCGCACAGCGGGATCCCGGTGACCTCGCACCGCTCCACGGCCTCGTTCGGGCATTCCACGCATCGGGCTGACATGAAAAAGAGTCAGGGCCGGCGTCCGGGGAGTGGACGCCGCCCTTGCGGACGCTCCATCATTCCGGGCCGCCGGCCCTGTCACAAGCGGAGAGAGTGAGATTCGAACTCACGGTAGGCCATAGACCTACAACGGTTTTCGAGACCGTCCCATTCAACCACTCTGGCATCTCTCCAGTGCAGGCTGGGATTATAGTCTCAAACGCAATCCCCGCGGGCCGAGGAGATCAGCGCGTCCAGCACGCGCTGCTGCTTCAGGATCGAATCCGGGCTGATCTTGGGCTGCCGTTTCATGGCGATCGCTTCGGCAAAATCCTCGAGCACAAGAATATAAGGGTCAATATGGGCGATGTGCTCGATCGTTTCGCTGGTGTTGACCCGATGCTGCTTGTCGTCCAGGGTGATCCGAATGATGTTGTCCGCGAAGTAGGTGAACAGATGCGGCACGTACATCATGCCGCGCGTGCCAACCACGATGAGCGGACTCACCCGGGGCATGTCAAAGCTGGCAGTGAAGTTGGCGGTGATGTCGCCGGGGAAACGCATCAGGCCGGTTATGGTCTCGTCCGTGCCACTCGGTCCAAAGGTCCCGCGCGCCATCACTTCAATGGGCTCGTCAGCGGTGATTGCGCGAGCGATGTGTACGCAATACGTGCCGAGGTCGTACAGCGCTCCCCCCGCTAATGCCTGGCTTCGCCGAATATCGTGCGGGTCTTCGAGCGTGAAGGCGAAAGTGGTGTTGATTGCTCGGATCTTCCCCAGCATGCCGCTTCGGGTGATATCAAGAATCCGCCGGGTCAGCGGATGGAAGCGATACATCAACGATTCGCTGACGGTAATGCCGGCCTTCGCGCACGCATCGATCACGCGTTCGGCCTCCTCGGCGTTGGAAGCGAACGTCTTCTCAACCAACACATGCTTGCCCGCCTCCGCGGCCTTGATCGCCCACTCGGCATGCGCCCCGTTTGGAAGCGGGATGTAGACCGCGTTGACATCCTTGTTCGCCAATACCGCCTCATATGAGTCGTAGGCATGCGCGCCGTCGCCAAGCGCGGCGAGCTTCTGGGCGCGCACGATGTCACGGCTGCCGATGGCCGTCAGGGTGTTGTTTTTGGCGGCCTTGATGGCCGGGATCATTCGGCTTTCGGCGATCTGGGCTGCGCCCAAAATCCCCCAATGGAGTGTCGTCATATGTCTGTGTCTCTCTCTTGTCGCAGCCGCATTCCGCAGCTCAAACGTGTATGGCGAAAAATGAATTCTACTCGCCCAAAAACCTTCGGCAGCGAAACTCCCCGGCCGGGTGTGCGCCGGGC
>JBDSIP010000136.1:0-3376 GCA_039917915.1 Thermoflexales bacterium | reverse complement strand
GATGCGCGGCGCTTTGTCGCCGAGCAGGGAGTCGACCATTTCTGGGAGGTCGGGCGGGGGATTTGCCATCAGGTGCTGAGCGAAGAGGCGGCTGTGCTGCCCGGCCAGATGATCGTCGGCTCGGATTCGCATACCACCCACTTCGGCTGGCTGGGCGCGTTCGGGGCGGGTATCGGCCGGACCGAGGTCGCCGCGCTCTGGGCGACCGGCGAGATCTGGATGCGGGTGCCAGAGAGCATGCGCATAACGCTTACCGGCAATTTTTCGCCGTGGGTGACGGCCAAGGACTTCTGCCTCAAGCTGATCGGCGACCTGGGCCAGGATGGCGGCCTGTATCTGTCCGTTGAGTTTGACGGACCCGGGCTGACTTCGCTCAGCCTCGACAGCCGGATGGTGCTGCCCAACATGATGGCCGAGTTTGGGGCCAAGAACGCCTACCTCCCTCCCGACGACGCGGTGTTCGATTACCTGCGCGAGCGCCTGCACGCGCGCGACCAGCGCTGGCGGGATGACGGCCGTGGCGGCGTGCCCAATATCGAAGACCTGCTCGCCGGCCTGAAGGCGCGCGCGCTTTATCCGGACACTGATGCGCGCTACATCGCAACCCATTCGTATGACTTGTCGGCAATCGAGCCCATGGTGGCCCGTCCGCACCGGGTCGACAACGTCGTCCCGGTCAGCGTTCTCAAAGGGACCCGGGTGGCGCAGGCCTTTTTGGGCACTTGCACAAACGGGCGCCTGGAGGACATTGCGGCGGCGTTGACCGTGCTGCGGGGAAAGCATGTCGCGCGCGGCACCCGCCTCCTGGTCATTCCCGCCTCATCCGAAGTGCTGCAAGAGGCAACCCGGCGCGGCTGGATCAGCGACCTGCTGGATGCCGGCGCGGTGATCGGCGTGCCGGGTTGCGGGCCCTGCATGGGCAATCACATGGGTGTGCCCGCCGTCGGTGAAGCGACGATCAGCAGCGCCAATCGCAACTTCCGCGGGCGGATGGGCACCCGAGACTCGGAGATCTATCTTTCGTCACCGGCCGTCGTCGCCGCCAGCGCGGTGGCCGGGACAATCGCTGATCCGCGGGAGGTGTGATCGCAGACCGCGAACCGCCGTCAGCTTGAGCTATCTGCGGTCGGCCGTCTGCGATCAGCGGTCCCGTCCCGCGTCCACTCGCGCCCGCCGTCCAGCACCAGACACTCGCCATTGATGAAGGCCGGACCTGAGGCGAGGAAGACAACGCAGGCGGCCAGGTCTTCAGCGCTGCCAAGGGCCCGCATCGGATTGCCGTCGCGCAGGGTCTGCCAGCGCGCCTCGGACATGCGCTCGGGCTTGAGAATCGGTCCGGGGCAGATGGCGTTTGTGCGCGCCCCTGGAGCGAGTTCGACCGCCAATAGCCGCGACAAGGCGAGCAGCGCTGCCTTTGAAAGGCCATGCGCCGCGAAATCCCGGCTGGGCGACAGCGCGCCCTCGTCGACGATATTGATAATGGCGCCGGGATCGCCGGCCGGCCGCGCCGCCATTGACGCCCCGATCACCTGGCACAGCGCGTATGGGGCCTTGATGTTGACGTCAAATGCCCTGTCGAAGTCGGCTTCGCTCGTCACCGCAAACCGCCCGCGCACGAAGGACGACGCACTGTTCACCAGGATATCAATCCGCCCAAAGGCGGCGAGGGCGCGGGCGCCCAGCTCGCGGGCCGCCGACCATGATGAGAGATCGGCCTGCAGTAGAACCACACGCCGACCGAACGCCTGTATTTCTTCGGCAGTCCGGCGCGCGGCGTCCGCGCTCGTCCCATAGTGCAACACGATATCCGCGCCATCGGCAGCCAGGGCCAGGCAGATCGCCCGGCCGGCCCGATGCGCCCCGCCGGTCACCAGCGCGATTCGATTTGCGAGTTTCATTTTGATCCCAGGTCATCTCGGAAGCGATATCCCCTGGCTCCGCCGGGGGGTATCGCTTCCGGCCATCTAGCCTCTCACTATAATCACCAGACCGGAGGCCCGTTTTGACCTTGCCCGATACCAACTTCCTGCTGACCCTGCTCCCGATCGCGATTGCCGTGGTCGTCGCTGCCATTGTCGTGGTGGCCGCATTCTCGTGGCTGAATACATCGCGCCGGGCCGAAAAGGCTGAGACAGAGGCTGAGCAACTCCGCCTCGAGAAAGATCAGGAACACGTGGCCAAGCATCTCGCGCTGTCGGAGCGTGACAATGCCGTCAATGCATTTCGGGTGCGCGACCAGGAATTCAGCGAGCTCGAAGCCCGTCTGACCGACGCGCGGTCGCTGGCCGCCCAATCCGAGGCATCATTCCGAGCCGAGCAGCAGCGCCGCATCGAGCTTGAGCGGCTGACCAGTGCGCGGGAGGGCGCAACGCTTGCCCTTTCCGGCGCATTGACGGCCAGCGGCGAGCAGCTCGAGCATTCGACTGGCATCTCCATTGAGAAGGACGAGGCGCTCACATCGCTTACAACCGATATGGAGCGGGCGCGGGCCGAACTCGAGGTTGTGCGGGCCGAGTTGATACGCAAGGATGTCCGGCTCGCTGAGGTGGACACGCTCAAACGCCAACTGGACGAGAAGAATGCCAAGCTCATGGACGCCATGGCCACCGCCCAGAACGAATCGCGCAAAGTGGCCGAAATCAGCGCCGTGGCTGGAAGCGCGCTATTGCTCGAATCGCAATTGAACGAAGCCCGGGCCCGGGTGGGCGAGCTTGAGCGGATGGCCGCTGAGCGCGAGGACAAGTTGCGCCAGGCCAAGGCCGCGCCGTTCACCAGCGCCGGTGACGAGGCGGCCGCGCGCGCCAGCGGGCTGCAAGGCGAGATCAGCGCCGCCCACGGGCGCATCGACGCCTTGAACGAGGCCGTGGCGCGGCGCGATGCGCAGCTCGCCGCGCACCTGGCCGAGGTGCGGCGCCTTACGTCCGAGCTCAAGCTGAATGCATCGGCGGCGGCCGATCCGGTCACCGTCGCGCCACCGCCCCTGATCGACCTGAGCGCGCTTGCGCCAGCGGCCGCCGCGGCAGCGATGGTCGATCCGGCCGCCCTCGCAGCATCTCCGGTCGACGCCCTGACCGCGCAGAAAACCGATCTGGAACGCGCATTGGCCCAGACCCGGGCCGAGCTTGCCGCCGCGCGCGCCGCGCAGTTTGCGGCGCCCGCGATCGAACGGGCACCCGGGGGCGTTGTGTTGCTGGCCGGGCCAGGCGCAAAGGACTCCGCCCCCGATCCGCAGCATCTGGCCGAACTCGAGCGCGAGCTCGGCGAAGCACAGACGGAAATCGCGACGCTCAAGGCCGAGCGCGGCAGCCAGCCAGATGCCGGGCACGCGGCCGAACTGGAACGCGAATTGGCCGAAGCACGCGCCGAACTGGCCCGG
>JBDSIP010000135.1:0-3476 GCA_039917915.1 Thermoflexales bacterium | reverse complement strand
GGTTCGGCCACTCGCGCGGGTTGTTCATCTCATTGCCGATGATCCACAAATGGCAACCCTGCGAGTTTCTGACCCAGTTCGCGCAACACTCGGCGAAGGCGGCGTACTGTCCTGTGACCGGGATCGTGCCGCTCCCGCCGTAGTCGTTATTGAGTCGAACGATGACACCCCAGTCGCGTTTAGCCCAGTCCTCGTAGGCAGCGCTGCCCGCGCCGTTGCAAATCTCGGTGAAAAGCACCCAGCCGGCCCGCCCGTTCGAATGCAGACTGCTGTCGTATGGATCGTGCATCCCAAAAAGCCAGGCGCTTTCGCCAACGGGAACATGGGCGTTGTCTGCGGCGGCGCGCCGATCGAGGGCAGGAAGCGAGAGCGCCTCGGCCGCAATGTAACCGGTTTTGAAGGCATAGCTCGTCACGCGCACAAACGCCCCGCTTACTCCCACCCGCGACGGCCAGTCGGCTTCGTCCGTGACGCGAAGCGGGGTGCCTGCCGCTGCCCTCCAAACCTCCGGTGAGGCTGAGTCGGGGGTGGCGCGCAGGATTGCCTCGACATTTGCGACCGCGACGCCCTGCGCGACGAGCTCAAGCGGGACCTCGACCCGGATCCGGGTGTACCACGCGGCCACGTAGCCCTCGCGGCCCTGCCCATCGCGCACGCGCAGCCATTGGCCGTTCACGCCCACCCGGGCGTTGACCTCGGCTGCCGTGTCGAGCGCGTGCAGCTCCGAACCCGCCGGCAGCAGGGTAACAACCGTTCCGGCTGCATTCGGCGCTTCCCGCAGGCGCAACCCGCCACTGGAGGTCACATCGCCGTTGACGACGACGCGAATAACCTCATCTTCGGCGAAGATGGCGTCGCTGCGCCTGACATAGGCGGCGCAGACGTAGCCCTGCCCGCCGGCCCGATCGGCGACCTGAATCCACTGCTCCAGGCGGCCGAGCTTGCCCAACGCAGCGTCAACATCTTCTACCACCTTCAATAGCGCGCCAGGCGGCAGCACTTTGAGGATGTTTCCCGGGCGACGGGCGGGGTCGCCGCGCAGGTTCAAACCCGCCACGGCCCCGGCGTTGTCAACGACGAGGAACAGCTCGCTCGCCGGCGCCGCGTCGCGGGCCGGGACAGGCGAGGAGCGTGAACGGATCAGGCGCTTGCGCGGCAGCTTGGGCATCGGCGCATTGTATGCGCGGGCGGGCCAACCGACTATGGCGCCACGACCACGACGCTGCGCTTCAGGTTGAGAATCGGTACGCTCGGCGCGGCCCGGTCAAAGTAGACAGCGTTCTTCTTCTGGTTGGGGTCAAACAGGCTGCTATCGATGGTGTACTCACCCGGCGGCAGATCCTGCGGCAGGCTGATAGTCACATCGCTCAGAATGAACTCACCCACCCGCCAACCCCAGCCCAAGATCGAGACGGCCCCATCAATATCCTTGACGACGCGCCCATCAGGTGATATGAGTTTGATGAAAGGCGCGTAGTACCACTCGCTGAAAGGCTCAGCCGGCAAGGTATCGACCCGCCAGGCATGCCGGACGGTCAGGGTCGTCCCGGCCGTCGCCCGCTTCGGCGCGTCATAATCCATCAGCGTCCAGCCCAGGTTGACCGTCTTGGACCCAGCGTTGCCGCCGGGATACGGCCGCGCGTGATCGACTCGGAGGCTCGTGCCGTCGTCGAGCGGAATCCACAAGAACTCGGCGTTGGGCATGGGCGCGCCGGTCTGCTTGAACGCGCACACGCCGCCGCCCGGCTCGATCGACCATGCAGAAGAAAGCCCGTTAAAGCGCGCGCCTTCATCGCGCCGGATGTCCGGCCGCTCCGCCAGGCTGATCGCCCACCACTCCAGTCCGGCGCCGTTGCCAGTGACCGTACGGCATTCCGTGCGTAACACGCCACCCAGCCGCTGCGCCCAACGCAGCGGGATAAAGACTGGCGAGCCGAGATACGGCTGGGTGTACACCGTTTCCGCCGCGGCATAGAAGTTCCAGGCCGGCACGATCATCAGCGCAGCGCATAGCGCGAAGGTCGCAATTGGCGTGGCCTGCAGACGGCGCAGGGCGAGCGCAGCGCCGATGCCGCCACAAAGATACATGACCGGCGATGTGACCACCAAATAGTACGGTGGAACGCGGAATTCCGGCTTGAGGGCGGCCACGAGCATCAACCCTAGAATTGGTATCAGCGCCCATACCAGCAGAAAACGGTGCGCCGGCTGGCGCCAGCGCCAGACCAGCACGATGAGTCCGGCAAGGATCGCCAGTGAGATCAGCCCTGCCTGGATCTGGGCCAGCGGTACCCGAATCGCATGCGCGCCAATGACCGGATTTGTCCAGGTGATGGCGTAGTCGGCATTCGACGCCAGGCGAAAAAAATGCGGGATGGTTTCGCGATTGAACTGGGTGATATCACGCCCGATCAGTTCCTCGGCCGTGTATACCGGTGGAGGCGCGGTCAGGCTGTTGTTCACGATGGCATTGAGCTGGCCGCTCGCAGCCAGGGCAAGCGCGTAAAGAACCAGGCCCTCCCCACAGATAGCCATCCCGGCCAGCCAGGCCTTGCGTAACGCTCTTCCCGTGGCGCCTGCTGCGATGGTGGCGGCAAAGGCCTGGGCGAAAAGGGAAAACGCCTTCATATCGGTGCCCGCTGTCAGCACGACCGCCACGAAACCGCGCACGAGATTGCGCGAATCACGCCGATAAATGCCGCTGGCGAGCAACCAGGCGCACAGAACCACACCAATTTCGAGGTGACCCGGATGCCACGTTCCCCGCGCAAGATATACCCCCCAGTTGCTGGCGGCCATCAGCGTGGCCGCGACGACAGCCGCTTCCCAGGTGAACAGCTTGCGGGCCAGTCGATAGGTGATCGCCACAGCCACTACATTGAGCATCAGCCCGATTGCGTTGGCGGCGTAGAGGGTCCGATCAAACAATGCGATGAAAGACCAGAAATAGCTGATGATTGGCGGGTTGGGAAGCTGAATCGAAGCCGGATCCGAAAACAGGGGCAGATCGGCGAAGCGGCCGGCCCGGATGGTGTCGACGATGATCAATCCGATCGCGTGAGGATTGGCCCGATCCTTGTCCACCCAGGTCGTGTCCGCGGCGTATAGCCGAAACACGAAAGCGACAAGCAATATCAGGAACGGCGCAAGTCTGCGAATACGCGCCTGCGTTGGAGTGGAAATACGCACCTCACCTTGTTCACGACGGAACGCTATTTCACGACGAATGTTGTCGGCAATTCCACTGCGCCAGCGATGGCCCGCTGCGCCTCAAATACTTTCGCCCTTTCGCCAGTCTCCTCGCTGTAGAGGCCCAGGAGGGCGAGCCACGTCCCCGGGCGGGCATTTGCATCCACGTCGAATGGGTGCGTATCGCGAATCAAAAGCCCGGGCACCCAGCAGGTCGTGGGGAGCGCCCAGTTGAGCGGTTTTTCATCGACCGAGGCGATTCGTTCGGTATCGTCCAATGTACTGGA
>JBDSIP010000134.1:0-4084 GCA_039917915.1 Thermoflexales bacterium | reverse complement strand
CGGTTCGCCGGGTTGGAGAACCCTCTGGCGGGGATGGATTCGCCTACAAACCCTCGTCGACGGCGCCCGGCTATTCCTTTCCACCACATGAGATGTGTATACAGATCAGCGCTTTCGCGGGGATGACAGGCAGAAAACCTGAGGTAATCAGGGGGGCCACCCTAAGGGTTGACCGACGTTCACTCAAATCCAGGCGAGGGCAGGCGTGAACAGCGCTTTGCGCGAGCCGATGTCGTGCCTGCCCTTTCCACTGAAAGTGGTCCGTAACTCAGGATGACATGGGGGGTGCGCGCCGCCCGTGGCCTGAGCAATTGCTTACGTTGTCGTTTACGTTTACGTAGTCGTTTACGTTTACGTTGTCGTTTACGTGAACGTAGACGTGAACGTGAACGTGAACGTAGACGTGAACGTGAACGTGAACGTAAACGTGAACGTGAACGTGAACGTAGACGTGAACGTAGACGTGAACGTAAACGTGAACGTGAACGTAAACGTAGACGTAGACGTAGACGTGAACGTAGACGTTTACGTGAACGTAGACGTGAACGTAGACGCGAACGTAAACGTGAACGTGAACGTAGACGTGAACGTAGACGTGAACGTAGACGTGAACGTAGACGTTTACGTGAACGTAGACGTAGACGTAGACGTGAACGTGAACGGGAACGGGAACGGGAGCGTCCACGCCCAGTGCCGAATACGTATACTTCTCCGCATGAGCGAACTTGAAGAGTTCAGGCGAATGAAGGACGAATACTTCAAGAGCGATCCGGCCAGCCCGTTATTTGACGAGGAGCAAACCGAGTTCAGCGGCCTGAAGTACTTCCCCGAGAATCCGGCCCTGCGGTTGACCCTGCCTGTTGCGCGCGACCCGGAGCACGGGCGGGTGCGGATTGAGACGACCGATGGCGACACCCAGACCTACACGCGCTACGGGCGCTTCTCATTCGTTGTGGAAGGCCAGGCGGTTGAATTGACCCTGTATGAGGGCGCCCACGGTTTCTTTCTGCCCTTCGCCGACGCGCTGGCGGGGAGCGAGACGTATCCGGCCGGGCGCTACCTCGAGCCCGAAGCCGCCGGGCCGGATCGGTTCCACATCGACTTCAACCTGGCCTACAACCCGTATTGCGCTTACAGCGAGCGATGGTCGTGCCCGATCACCCCAGCCGAAAACCGGCTCAAGGTGGCGATTCGGGCCGGCGAGAAGATCTATCACCTCGAATCATGAAAAAAGTAACCCTGCCCGGCATAACCCTGCCCGTCTCCCGTATCATTTTTGGCTGCATGACCCTCGGCGACTCCTGGAATCGGAGCGAGCCGGTCACCGATGTCGCGCGCAGCCGGGCGATGACGGCCGTACGTTTGGCGCTCGATGAGGGCATCAACTTCTTCGACCACGCCGATATCTACTGCTCAGGCAAGTCAGAAGAGGTGTTTTCCCAACTGTTGATCGAGTCGCCGCACCTTCGCGACCAGATCGCGATTCAGTCCAAGTGCGGTATCCGCTTTGGGGGGGACCCGACCCCATACTCGCCCGGGCGCTACGACTTCCGGCGCGATTACATCGTCTCTTCCGTGGAGGGCAGCCTCAAGCGTTTGCAGACCGATTATCTTGACATCCTGCTTCTGCATCGGCCCGACCCGCTGGTCGAGCCGGACGAGGTGGCGGCGGCTTTCGATGCCTTGCACGCCGCCGGAAAAGTGCGCCATTTTGGGCTGAGCAACCACACCGCCGCGCAAATCTCGCTGCTCCGCGCGTCAGTCCGCCAGCCCATCATCGTCAACCAGGTCGAGGTCAGCCTGTTGCACACCTATTTGCTGGACGCCGGCATCGTCTTCAACGAGGCCGACTCAGCCGTCCCGGTTCAGAATGAAGGCACCCTGGAGTATTGTCGGGAGCATGGCATCACGATCCAGGCCTGGTCGCCATTGGCCAAGGGCGCGGTCATCAGCGGCGAATCACGCAATCGGCCGGACGCAGCGCAAGCCGTGGCGGCCGAGGTGGCCGCGCTGGCCGTCGATATGGGCGTGAGCGCCGAGGCCATCGCCCTCGCGTGGCTGATGCGTCACCCGGCCGGCATCCAGCCCGTTGTCGGCAGCCGCAACCCCGAGCGCATCCGGGCGGCCTGCCAGGCCGATGGGGTCACTCTCACCCGCGAGGACTGGTACCGCCTGTTTATTGCCGGGCGCGGGGCGAAGTTGCCCTAATCGGGACGGCGGTCTGCCGTCAGCGGTCTGCCGTCCTCGGCCATCCGCTGCAAATACCGCACCTCGATCGCGATCGTCTCGTCGATCACCCAGCGAAACACCCGCTCGAACAGATCGGGGTTGAGGAAGTGGCGCGCGGCTGCGTCGCGTGCTCGGGTGATCACCGCCTGCTCGCGCTCGCGGTTGGTCAGGCGTCTGCGCAGGGCGGCCGGGTTGCTCACCAGGCCGATCAGATCGGGCTCCATCTCGAGCTTGACCTGCGCGACAAAACGTCCCACGTTCACCCGTTGGTACAGATTGAGCAGAATCTCAGCATCCATGTAGGCGGCTTCGCCGAAGGTCTGGCCGTCCTCGCCCGGCGGGCAGAGCTCGCCGATGAGATCCGAATAGAAACGCATCAGGTTCATCCGGACTGGCAGGTCAACGACGGGCAGCGACGGCAGAGTGCCCCGCCGCACGATCGGCGACTCGGGCAGCGACTGGCTGATCAGCGGCTGCTGGTCGGGGAAGGAGAAGCGGCCGAGCGAAGCGTGATAACGCTCGAGCCCCTCAAGCGCGAATTCGAGCAGGGAGGAATCCGGGCGGCCCTCGATCGGGATCGCGCCATGCCGGTAGATCGTGGCGTTTATCGGAAAGCGCGCGCGGTCGCGCAGGCGGTTGACGATCAGATCATTCCACAGGTCGATCCGGCGGCGCAGGTCGGGGAGGTCCATAGGAGAGGATTATCTTCAGATTCGGTGACATGAAATGCCCCTCACCCGCGCGCCGCGCGCTGGGCGTTCGGCGCGCGGCCTTCTTCCTCGGGAGAGGGCTATATGGGCCGGCGAAAGTCATGCTCCGGATGGGAAGTCCGAGCTCGCGAGCACGGCCGATCCAAAGCCCCTCTCCCGCTCGGAGAGGGGTTGGGGGTGAGGGGCAGTGCTTGCCGAGCTACATGCGAGAAACGGGGCCATAACCGAGAGATGCGCGGCGCCAGTTCGCGAAATCATCCAGACGATGTTGCGCGGAATCTGTCTCACTACTGCCCTTGCTCTCTTTGTCGCAGCCGGCGCAGGCGCGCCCGTGTATGCCGCCGGATCGGCGCCCCTGGGCTGCCTGGCCGTCTATAACGCCGCGCCGCCTGACGCTTTCTACCCGATCCCCTGCCACACGGTCGGGCCAGTGGCCTACTTCAACGGCTTCGGCCTGTTTCAGGGCGGCCGGGTAGAGTGCCCGGTCAATCTGCAGACCTTTCTTGTTAGCGTCCGCAGTAAATGAGATCGATCCGAGGGCACAGAGCCGAGTCGGATGAAGGGGCGCCTTCACGGATCGGGGCTTTTGGGTGTTTCAGGGTAGAGGCTGGCGCGCAGGGCAATGTAGTCATCGAGGGTCTCTTGATCCATGCCGCCCTCATCGACGGCGCGCTGGGCGTGCCGGATTGTTTCGTCGGCGAATAGGCGGGCCCAGGCAATGAAGCCGTGAGCTTGGTAAACCATGGTCAGGCCGTTGTAGGCATCGGGGTGGTCGGGCTGAGCGAGGAGGAGCTTCTTGAAGGTGCGCTCGGCCAGGTTCAGGCGGCCCGCGTTGACGGCATCCAAGCCCTCGTTGAACCACAGAATGTCATCGTCTTCGCGGTTGGGGCGAATGTCTGGGAACTCGCTCTGGATTGCGCGTAGATGATCGGCCAGGGTGTCCAGGCGAAGGCGTTGCTCTCGATTTGGCATGCGGCCCATTGTGCCGTATCGTTGGGCTGTCATCATCAGCATTGAGTTGGGGGCCAACGCCGAGGAATACAACGCGCGGTATGGCGAGGTCCTTGCGTTCCGTACGGCGCGTTGCCCGGCCTGTCAGGCCACTCGCATCAACGTCCATGACTGGTATCCGCGCTGGGCGGTAT
>JBDSIP010000133.1:0-3131 GCA_039917915.1 Thermoflexales bacterium | reverse complement strand
TGGGGGTTGATGATCAGCGAGAACCGTGCGCTAATCATCATTTCGCCTTCAACTGTGTTGGGGCCTGGCCTGTCGCTCGCCTCTCTCGTTGTCGGTCTTAATCTCTTCACGGAAGGTCTTGCGCGCGTGCTGGGCCGAACTGTCAAGCTTGGAACCCAGTGATGCTGACCAAGCCTGAATCATTGGTCGATGTGTCCGGCCTCACAATTTCCTATCGGCAGGGCTTGGGGTGGAACCAGGTTGTCGAAGATGTCAGTTTCAAAGTGGAACGCGGCGAGGTCTTCGGCCTCGTGGGCGAATCCGGCTGCGGCAAGTCAACGGTCGCCCTGCAACTCCTTGGCTATCGCCACGCCGCGTTGCGAACGGACCGGGGCAGCATCAGCTTTGATGGCCAGGATGTGCTGAGGCTTGCACGCAGCGAACTCGACCGCCTGCGCGGCGCCAAGGTGAGCTTCGTTCCGCAGAATCCTACAACGGCCCTTAATCCCGGCATGCGGGTCGGCGCGCAGATAGAAGAAATCCTCACCGCCCATGGTCACAGTGACGTGGCCGAGCGCACGCGCATGTTGTTCGGCCTTGTCGGCCTCCCTGAGGATGCGGATTTCAAGCGCCGCTTCCCGCATCAACTGTCGGGCGGGCAGCAGCAGCGGGTCTGCATCGGCATGGCGCTCGCCTGCGATCCGCAATTTGTGGTACTCGATGAGCCGACCACGGGGCTCGATGTGACGACGCAGGAGCAGATCGTCGAACTACTAATCGACCTGCGCGCCAGGCTCTCTATGTCGATGCTCTACGTGACGCATGATCTCGGTCTGCTGTCGCAACTCGCTGACCGGATTGGCGTTATGTACGCCGGCCGCATTGTTGAGGTAGCGCCGACAGCCGCCCTGTTTGCCGATCCCAGGCATCCCTACACGCGCGGCCTTATCGGCGCGATCCCGCGCATTGATGGCCGCTCCGAACTCCCGGCCCGGCCATTGCGGGGCCTTCTGCAGCGCCAGTCGCTGCCCAAGGGATGCCCTTTTGCGCCACGTTGCGACTATGCCCTGCCCAAATGCTTCGACGAGGTGCAGGTGCTTCTCAGCTGCGGCCCGCGCCGCGAAGCCGCCTGTTGGCGGCTCAACGACATCACCCCCCTTGCTGTAAACGGCGAACCCAAGCAGGCAGCGGTGCTGCGCGAGCCGCAGGAACTGCTGGAGGTGAAAAACGTCACCGTAGTCTATGGCCATGGTAAGAGGAGTTTCACTGCTCTCAGGGACATAAATCTTCGAGTCGGCAAGGGCGAGACGGTCGCTCTGGTCGGCGAGTCGGGAAGCGGAAAGTCGACGCTTGCCCGGGCAATCGCGGGCCTCGCGGTGCCAGCGGCGGGCACAGTCAGGCTTGGCAGTGCGGTATTGGCCGAGTTGGTCAAACGGCGCACGGCCGAACAACGCCGGCTCATACAGTATGTATTTCAGAACCCCGACGCATCGCTCAACCCGCGCGCAACTGTGGCCACGAGCCTCGCCCGGCCATTCGCGTTTTTCTATCCCGACCGTGCGGCGCAAGCCCCGGCACGGGTCGTGGCGGCGCTTTCCGATGTCCGGCTTGATGCGAGATACGCGGAGCGCTATCCAGACCAGCTTTCGGGCGGTGAACGCCAGCGGATTGCAATTGCGCGGGCTCTGATGGCCGAGCCTGAGCTGCTGCTGTGCGATGAAATCCTCTCTGCCCTTGATGTCTCCGTGCAGGCAAACATTCTGGCGCTGCTGCTGCGGCTGAAACGTGAGCACGCCATTGCCATGCTCTTCATCTCCCATGATCTCGCTGTTGTGCGCATGCTGGCCGACCGCATCTACGTTCTCTTTCGCGGCGAAGTGATGGAAATGGGCACGCGTGACCAGGTCTTCACGGCACCTTTCCATCCCTATACCCATGCATTGCTCGAAGCTGTCCCAGCACCGCTGAAAGCGCGCCGACCGGCGGCCTATCGCCGGACCGAGGCGTCCGCCGTCGGAGCAGGTTGCCCCTATGCGGGCCGTTGCACCTGGCAGATCGGTCCCATCTGTGAGAGCGATGCTCCGCCCTGGCGCCAGACCGCCGAAGGACTTGCCATTCGCTGTCATTACAGTCTTGAAGAATTGAAGCGTCGCGCCGTCTGGCCCCACGGACCCACAAAAGGAAAATAACGAGAGGTAGAATATATGAAAATTACCAAGGTCGAATGCTTCGTATTGCTTGTGCCGGATTTTCGCGCCGATGCCTGTTCGTCGGCACAGGATAATCTCGTTGTTAAAATCCATACCGATGATGGCTTTATCGGGATTGGCGAAACCGACACAAATCCTTGGGTGGCGCGCGCCATGATCGAAGCTCGGGGAACTCACATTATGGGTCTCGGTCTCACCGAGATGCTGATGGGTGTGGACCCATCCGATATCGAGGGCCTGTGGGTGAAAATGTACCGCGGCTCTGCCATGACCGGGCGCCGCGGGCTCGGCATCTGCGCCATTGGCGCACTGGACATGGCTCTCTGGGATCTGCGTGGCAAGATTGAAGGCAAGCCCTGCTGGCATTTGATGGGCGGAGCGACCAACCGGATCATCACGCCCTATGCTTCGCTGTTGCCGGAGGGCGACGATCTCGAGACCTATGGCCGTGTGCTGAGGGAGCGCGCCGTTGCGGCACAGAAACTCGGCTTCCGCGCGGCCAAGCTCGAAATCTGCCTCAAGGGACCCTATTCTCATAACTCGCTGCAGATCCCCGATGACCGTGAGTGCGCCCGCATGGTGCGCGATGTCCGCAAGGCGGTAGGACCGGAAATGACGCTCATGGTTGACGTCGCCTATGCCTGGCCGGATTGGAAGGAGGCATTGCGGGCGATTGCAATGTTTGCCGATCAGGATATCTACTTTGTGGAAACGCCCTTGCCATCCGACGATGTGGAAGGCTACGCCAAGCTGTGCCAGGCTTCGCCGGTGAAAATTGCGCTTGGCGAATGGCAGAACACTCGGTTTGAGTTCCTGGAATTCATGAATGCCAAGGCCGTCGATGTTGTCCAACCCGACGTCGGCCGCGTCGGTGGCCTCACCGAGGCCAAGCGTGTAGCATTGCATGCCCACGACCGGGGATTGGTGGTGGTGCCCCATTGC
>JBDSIP010000132.1:0-3040 GCA_039917915.1 Thermoflexales bacterium | reverse complement strand
CTAGACTTGCTGGGCACGCATGTGGGTGTGACGCTGGACAGCAGCCATATCCGCAACGGCGGGGCGACCCTCGCCCGGGCCCTGGGCGAATATGGGGGTCGGGTAAAGCACACCCATCTGCGCGACTATAGCGATGGCAGCATCAACGTGACACCGGGTGACGGCGACATCGACTACCGGGCCTTCTTTGTTGGGCTGCGCCGGCACGCCTACCGGGGCGACTTTGCGCTCGAGCTCGAGTATCCCAACGCGACGATGGACGATTGCCGGGTCGAGTTGCGGCGGGCCGCCGCCCATCTGCGCCCACTGATGACGCGCGGCTAGGGACTCCAGACACGACCTTCTACCGGAGGCGAATTCCCCCGCGGAGCAGGGGATGTCGCCTCCGGAAAATGTTTCGGGATGCCGCCGAGCTGCCCGAGGAGTGAACATGGACAGACTTCGAGTTGCCTTTATCGGGGCCGGCCGCCACGCCAACGCCAGCCTGTATCCCTCTTTGCGCTTGGCGCCAATAGACGTGGTTGCGTTGTGCGCGCTGCCTCAGGACGAGGAGAAGGCCCGCCAGACCGCGCGCCTGTTTGGCGTGCCAAGGGTCTATCTCCACGTCGACGAGCTGCTGCGCGCCGAACGAATCAACATCGACGCGTGTCTGGTGGCCGTCCAGCCGCCCGACTACTTCGATCTGGTGCAGCGCCTGCTGGCGGCGGGTTTGCCTCTGTTCTGCGAGAAGCCGGCCGCCAGCTCGGTCGCCCAGGCCCGCGCGCTCGAGGATGCGGCCCGTCAGGCCGGCATCGCCGTCCAGGTCGGCTTCATGAAACGGCATGCCGCGGCCTATCGGCTGGCGCGGACGCGCATGAATGCGCCGGATTTTGGCCCGCCCACCTCGTTTTATGGCAAGTTCGTGGTCGGCGGCGGGCTGTATCCTGACGAATACACCTATCTGGTCGACAACCCGATTCACCTGGTCGATCTGGCCCGCTATTTCATGGGCGAAGTGGCCGATGTCAAGGTCCAGCGCGCCGAGTGGCCCGGCAAGTCCTGGTCGTACGCCGCGGCGCTGCGTTTCGAATCCGGCGCCGTCGGGCTGTTGAACTTCGCCACGACCCAGTCCTGGCGCCAGCACAACGAATACGCCGAGATCACCGGGGCGGGCCACTTTGTCACGGTTGACAACGTCGTGCGTTATCGCCACTATCCACCCGAAGGCCCGGGCGAGGCCTGGGAACCCAACTTCACCGTGCCGGCCGACCGCAACAATTCGCTGCTGCTGATGGGCTATGCGGCTGAGCTCGCTCATTTTGCGGAAGTGGCAAAGGGCGCTTCTGCGCCTCTCGCGACACTCACCGACGCGCGCCGGGCGCTCGAGCTGATCGATCAGATCTACGTCGCTGGCGGTGGCGTGCTCGACCCTGGCAAGACCGCCGGGGCGTGGTGAGCGGGCGGAATCACGGAGGACACCGAGGCTGCGGATTTCACGGAGAAGCTCGCTGCAAAGAAGCGCGAGCGTTTCCGCGCAATTCGCAGCCTCCGTGTCGTCCGTGATTCAGATAGGGATGGCGAAGTCCGCGACTGGCTGATCACAGGGCCTTGAGCGGCCCGCTTCGCGGGCAAGTCGAAGGGCCGCCTCTGGAATGACCGTCCCTGCTCAAGTACGCCGCATCCTCCATAGACAGCATCACATCGGCGGCAGTCATGGAGTCCATCAGTTGTGCGATGTTCGATAGTCCGATGACGGGCACGGTTGGGAAGGGCTGGGCGATCAGATACCCCAGGACGAGCTGGGTGAGCGCTGGCCCATCCTGGCAACCGGGCCGCCTGCTTTGGCGGATAATGCGCATCCCATGCCACTCCGGAAGTCCGCGTCTCCGAAAGGGCCGGTGTTCGCCTTTTTCGCGGACCCGGTCATGGAACACACCCTTGCGACTGAGCAGGCGACCTACAACGCCCAGAAGTTGGCTGATTCCGGCGCCTATTCCAGCGCCGACGCGTTGAACGCAGCGTTGCAGAAATCCGTCAGGGACGGACGGTCGGTGCCGGATCAGGCGCCTGAAACGCCGCTGGAGGCCGCCCAGCTTCTGATCTACAAAACCCCGCATACCAAGGCGCCCGACGAGCGGCGTCGCCTGGCCGAGGAAGCGCTGGCACTCTCGGCCGACTGCGCCGACGGACATCGCATCCTGGCTGAGTATGAGCAGGAACCCGATCAGAAGCGCCGGCGGCTCGCGGACGCGATCGCCGCGGGGCGGCGCATCTTCGAAGCAAGCGGGCTTGATGCGGATCCTGGCGAGCGCTGGAGATACATTGAGATTCGTCCCATGCTTCGAGCCATGGCCACGCTGGGGATGCACCTCCGCGCCCAAGGCGATCTCGATGACGCAGTCACCGTCTTCAGCGACATGATCGACATCAATCCGAAGGATAACCAGGGCGTCCGGTTTGTGCTGGCGCCCCTCCTGCTGGCGCTTGGCGACATCAAGGGCTTTCAGAAACTGGATGCGGCGTTCGGTGAAGAGCCGAGTGCCGAGTGGGCCTATAGCCGCGCCCTGCTCGCCTTTCGCGAAGCGGGTCCAGCCTCGCGCCAGGCGCTCAAGGAACTCAGGCTCGGCCTGTCGCGGAACCGCGAAATACCACGCTTTTTGGGCGGCGTCCGGAGCATTCCGGATCAGCTCCCGATCGCGTTTATACCGGGCGGTGATGACGAGGCCGTTCTCTACGTCGACCGCGCTGGCGCCCTGTGGCGAGACACTCCGGGCGCGCTGGACTGGCTGAGCGAAACCACGGTTGCCGGATCGACGGCATCCGACGAAATCGAGGATGACGATGACGCCTACGACGAGTCCCTCGCATTCAGGCCGCCGCGCTACGGCTTTCCGACCCTCTGGCGCTGGGTGTCCCTGCGCCCTCCAGCAGAAGGGCCGACCCAAGGCAGGGATAGCAAGCTTTCACGCAAGGAACGCCAACTCGAAAATGAGCTTCTGATCCGCATCCGCGGCATGAAGAGCCTCGATCGCCTTGCAGCCATGGTCGATCGCCTCCGCAC
>JBDSIP010000131.1:0-50418 GCA_039917915.1 Thermoflexales bacterium | reverse complement strand
CCCAGCAGGTAGACATTCCCTTCACCCTCTTTGTCTTGCGTCCCTCGTATCTGTTTCCCATCGATGCAAATCTGATCCGAATTCAGTTTCCTTATTTGCCTTGTCATGAACACCCGGATCGCCTCCTCAAGTTCCTCTGGACCGATCGCATTTTGCAGGATTCGCAGCAGCGTTGTCGAGTGCGGCATGCTTCGCCGACTCAGGTTCAGCATCTTCGCCAGGTCTTCTGCCTGCAATCTGGCCCAGTCCGCCATCGCTTCGGGCGTGTCATGCCCGCACAGCTTCGCCAAAAGCATGAACACCAACACTTTTACCAGCCCGTAGCGCTTCCCGCGTGCCTTTCGACCATCTCGCACCAGCCTGAGCGTATCCACCAGGCTTCCCACATCGAATATGAAGGGCTCGTCGCTAAACGCAATCGCATTTGTCGCGCGGATTGTGCTATTCTCTGAATCGGTCTTGGGCGGCGCGGTTTTTTGTTTCACACCAAAATCTTAGCCGCCAAAGGCCATTTTCGTTTTTCGTCAAGCGACTTTGCGCAAGCCATGCTTCAGGAAGGCGCCACCACACTCAGATACCGGAATGCCCGTATCATCGGCACCTTCTAACCGGGATTATGAAACGCAGTTCGCGCAACAAGATCAGAAAGCTCATGACAGACGATTCCACCGAACCCAAAACCGATTTCTTCAAACTGGCGGTCGCCATCCTGATCGCGGTGGTCGCGGTCACCGCCGCGGTCGGCGGCGGCCGGGCCGGCTTCCTCAACACCGAAGATGCCGAGATGACCCGCACCGGTGTCCTTAACAAGACCCGCCAATCCCAGGTCAACCTCAGCCACCAGCTCACTGCGATGGACCAGGCGCTGTATGCCCAGCAGTTCATCGAGCAGGAGCGCCTGGCTGATCTCACCCGTCAAGGCGCGATCGAAGCCCGCCAGCAGGGACGCCCGGCCGAAGCGGCGGCCCTGGAGACTCAGGCCGATGCGAACGCCCGCCTGCAGGGGCATCTGCGCAATTTCTTCTATGCCGACTACCGGACTGGCAAGGATGGCTATGACGAGGGCCAGCTCAACGCTGATCTGAAACTGTCGCTGGTCGCACGCGAATACCGCGGCTTGCAGCCGGAGACCTACATCAATCGCGGTGACGCGCGCGGCAATCTTGCCATCGATCTGATGCTGGCCCTGGTCGTCACCGCCGGCTCGCTGCTGCTGCTTGGCCTGGCCGATATGGCTTCGTCACGAATCAAATATGCCTATGCCGGGCTGGGTGTGATTGTGCTCGCGATCGGCATTTACCTGATCGCGCGCGTCCAGTAGCGCAACGGGAGAACAACACAGCATGACCCAGTCACTACCCGAAGCCCCCCCGCCGACAACAGTCGCGAGCCGCCGGCAACCCCTCACTTTCGCCAATGTCATCACCCTGCTCATCCTGGCGACCACAATCTGGACCGCCTATCTGGCCTGGATCGGCGCGGTGGATGGCGACCGGCGCGGCGACGCCGCCCGCGACTCGCAGGTCGCCTCGATCAACGCCCTGGCCGACTACAACACGGCCCTCCAGCGCGGCTCGTTCGAGCTGCGCCTGCTCGCGCGTTACGACGATCTGACGATTCAGGCCGCGGCCAGAACCGCGGCCGCGGAGACCTTTCGCGCCGCTGGGGATCTGTTTCGGGCCAAGCAAACCGAAGCCGAGGTGGAACGGTTGAAGGCGGCCCGCGAGACACTCAAGCCCTTCAGCATCGTCTTCACCGATACCGCCTATCTTGACAAGGACGGGCGGCCCGATCTGGCCCGCCGTCATGCCGAGTTGTTCGAGCCGGCCTATCGCAGCGAGGAGACCCAGATCGTGCTCTCCCGCCAATCCAGCGCGGTCGCGATCAAGACCGACACCTACACCCTGCTGATCACGATCGCGGCGGTCAGCCTGTTTCTGTTTGGTCTGTCACTGACGCTCGAAACCCGTCTGGTCCGAATATCGTTTGGCGCGCTCGGGACAGTGTTCATCCTGGCAAGCATGGCCTGGTTCGCGGTGATCCGCGCGGCGCCCGAGCCGACCCTCACCGATGACGCCATCGCCGCCTACGCCAGGGGCCGGGTTGCCGCTGAGCAAAACCGGCCCGACGCCGCCATCACCCACTACAGCGAGGCCATCGCCAAGGCCGGCAATCCCACCGGTTACGCCCGCGCCCATCTGCAGCGGGGCGAGGCATATCGGGCGACCAGGCAGGTCGACAAAGCCCTGGCCGATTTCAGCGCGGCCATCGCGCTTGAACCCTCTCCGGACGCCTATGCCGCGCGCGGCAACGCCAATCTCGACAAGCGCGCCTTTGCCCAGGCTGAGGCGGACTTCCAGCGGGCCTTCGATGCCTCGCCCGACTCGGACGATGATGTGAGCAACCTGGGCTGGGCCCAGTACGAGGGCGGCAAGCTCGACGCCGCCATCGTCAACCTCCGCAAAGCGATCAAACTCAACGACCAACTTCCGGTCTATCACTTCAATCTCGGCGTCGCCCTGTTGGCGAAGAAGGACCTGGCGGGCGCTGCCGCGGCCTACGCCGCCGGCCTGAAGCTGGTCGAGGACAAGCCCGTGGAGTTGGTCGGCTGGCAACTCGAGGGCGCGATCGAGGATCTGAACGCGCTGCTGGCCGCGCCCGCCAATGCCAGCGATGCCGCGGTGAAGGGCGCCTCCGACGGCGCACTCACGGATCTGCGCACGCGCCTGGCCCGGATCGGCGGGCGGATCAGCGAGATCGTGTTTGCGACCCGGATGAACGGCGCGGCGCCGGCCGACAACCTGACCGTCGTCGAGCCCGCGACTAAGGAACTCTTCATCGCGTTTGATTTCACCGGGATGGTGGACGGCGCGCGGGTGAGCACCCGGGTGTCGCACAACGGCGCGCCCGCGCCGGCGCTGTCGCGTGAGGAAGCCGGGTGGGACAAGGGCGCGGAGGGGAGCGGCTTCGTCCAGATTACGACGGCCCAGGCCGGGTTTGCGCCGGGCGGTTACAAGGTCGAGATCGTCGCGGACGGCAAGGCTCTGGGGAGCGCGACGTTCCGCGCCCGACCCACCGGCCTGCGTTTCAGCGAGGTCGAATTCGCGGAGAAGCTTGGCCTGGACGGCAAGCCCCTGGATCCGAGCTATCTCTTTGCGGCGGGCACCCGACAAATCGTCGGTGTGTTCGAGTTTGCAAACATGCTCAACGGCGTGAAGTGGTCGGCTCTGTGGTGGCGCGGCGATGAGGAGCTCAAGCCGGCCGCCGCCCCGGCCTGGAATCTGGGGGTGAACGGGGTCGCCTCGGTGACGCTGTCCAGCGACAAACCGCTCGCCCCCGGCGAATACACCCTGGCGTTGCTGGTCGAAGGCGATCTGGTGCAGGAGACCGGTTTCAGAGTGATTGAGATAAGCGATCAATTAGGCAAGGTGTCCTTCAGCGCCGAGATCGACGGCGACGCAAATCCGGTCGAAGCCACGGACGTCTTCGAGGTTGGCGCGCGCCAGATCTACGCGTCGTTTGACCACGCGGCCATCAATCCGGGCGCGCCCTGGTCGGTGATCTGGTATAGGGATGGGGAAGCGATCTCGCGGGTCGACGGCATTTGGCGCGCCAGGGCCGCCGGCCGGACCTGGGTGCTGCTGAGCGACCAGCAAACGATCGCCCCGGGCGAGTACGACCTCGAGATCAGGATTGACGGCAAGGTGGGCGCGATCGCGTCGCTGAGGGTCATCGCGCCTTGAGCGGTCGCAGGCGTGCCCGCGACCTGGGCATCATCGTTGGCGCGCTGCCGCCCGGGCCGTTGAACGCCATCACCGATGTGCCGGGCGTGCGGGTTGGGCAGGCCACCCGGGTCCAGGGCGCGGACATTCGCACAGGCGTGACCGCCATTCTGCCGCATAACGGAAACATGCTGCAGGATCGGGTGCCGGCCGCGATCTTTGTTGGCAACGGCTACGGCAAGCTGATGGGCTCGACCCAGGTCGAGGAGCTGGGCGAGATCGAGACGCCCATCCTGCTGACCAGCACTCTGAACGCGCCGCGCGTCGCGGATGCGCTGCTGGAGTGGATGATGGCGCTGCCCGGCAACGAGGAGGCCCGCAGCATCAACCCGATCGTGGCCGAAACCAACGACGGGCTGCTCAATGACATACGTGGACGGCATGTCGGGCGCGATGAGGTTTTCGCTGCCCTGGGGATGGCGTCGAGCGGATCGGTCGAGGAGGGCGCAGTCGGGGCAGGGACGGGGACGGTGGCCTTTGGCTACAAGGGCGGGATTGGCACGTCTTCGCGGATGGCTGAGGCAGGCGGTGGAACCTGGACGGTCGGCGCACTGGTCCAGGCCAACTTTGGCGGGCGCCTTACCATCGTCGGCGTTCCGGTTGGGGATGCGCTGGTCGACCCTGGCCGGCACGGCGGCCCCGACGGCTCGATCATCATCGTCCTGGCCACCGACGCGCCGCTCGACGCGCGCAACCTGCGCCGGCTCGGCGCGCGGGCGATGCTGGGCCTGGGCCGGACCGGCTCGGCGATGAGCAACGGCAGCGGCGACTACGCCATCGTCTTCAGCGTCGCTGTCGAGAATCGCATTCGTCCGGGTGAAGGGCTGAGAACGACGCGTGTCCTGTCCAACGGTGCAATGTCATCTTTGTTCGAGGCCGTGGTCGAGGCGACCGAGGAGGCGATCTACAACGCGCTGCTCATGGCGAATACGATGACCGGGCGCGGCGGGCGGACGGTTGAGGCGCTCCCGGTTGAGCGGGTGGTCGAAATCCTGCGCCGGCACGGAGCGTTGTGATGAACAATGCCTCGCCTCGGGTACCATTCCCGCCCATGACCGACCCCCTTTCCATCCTGGTCTCGTTCGTCTACGTTGTCGCCGTGCTCGGCATGGCGCCGGCCGCGCCCGTTGCCGCAGCGGCGCCCGTGGAGGGCGCGATAACCCTGCCGCTGCTGCCGCATGCGCCTCTGGGAGGGGTGCTGACAGTCGACCGCGGCGACGATGCAAGTGTGACGGCCTGCACGGCCGCGGAAAATGATTGCACGTTGCGGGGAGCGATCAACAAGATCAACGCCGCGGGCGTGGGGCAGGAGATCCAGTTCGCGCCGGAGATCACGCAGATCAATCTGACCGCACCGCTGCCGCTCATTGCCACGACGAATACATCGATCATCGGCGGGTCAGGTGTGCCGCGCATCAACGGGGCGGGGATTGCAGCCGGCGCCATGCTTTCGATCCGGACAAGCGGCGCGCGCATCAGCGGCCTGACGATGATCAACGGTTCCCCGACATCGGCGGACATTCAAGTATTGGGCGGACGGGATCATCAGATCGACGGCAACCACATCGGGGTGCTATCGCCTGCGGCGACGGCCTGTGTGGCCGGAGCCGCGACGCGCGAAAGCGGGTATGGCGTCACACTCGCGGCGGTAGTGAGCGCGACCGGCGGGACATCGGTTTGGATACATGGAAACACAATCGGCTGCCACGCCTTCTCCGGCATCGTCGGTTCAGCCGATGATGCGGTGATTGGCAAAACACCCGCTGGCGCCGCGGACGGGAATTGGATCGGGACCACGCCCTTCGCAGTAGGCGGTGCCGCCACCGGAACCGTCCTTTCCAATCTCATCGGCATCTGGTTTTTAGCGTCTAGCGGGAATGGGGCGAACGGAAACGAGATCCGGAACAATGTCATCGCCAACAACGACCAGTACGGCATCCTGCTGACCGGCACAGGGACGAACAACATCAACAGCACGTCTGGAAACAGAATTGTCAGCAACACCGTCGTCCACAACGGTCTGGGGTCGCCCGTTGGCGGCATCAGTTTGCAGGATGGCGCCTTCGTGAACACAATCGGCGGCGACCAGGAGGGCGATGGCAACCGCATCTATGCGAACAAGGGGAATGGGATCAGCATCACTGACTCGGATTTCAATGGCATTCTTGGCAACACAATTGGCGCAAGTGATCCCACCATGGCTCCCAATTCCGGCAGTGGCGTCTACGTCCGCAACGGCGCAAGCAATTGGATCGGCGGCGTGCTGGTGCTGATATTTCCCTTTGAGCGTGGGAATATCATCGCAGGAAACGGCCAGAATGGCGTGTGGATTACCGGTGGCGCGCACGGCACGACGGTGTCGCGAAACTGGATCGGAAACACGCCCGACGGCACGCCGCGCCCCAACCAGTTGAACGGCGTTCTGATCGACAACGGCGCCTACAGCAACACGATTGGGACCGGTGTCCTTTCCCAACTCAATGTGATCGGCGGGAACAACGGCGACGGGGTCGTCATCGACGGAAGCGCAACCATGAGCAACGCTGTGCGCTTCAACGACATTGGAGTCAACAGCGCGCTCAGCCTGCTAAACGGCCCGTCCGCGCCACGCAGCCCCGGCGCGCCGCAAGCGGCGGTCACACTGGCGCTGCCCAACGATTACGGCATCGTCATCCGCGGCGACGCGCACGACAACACGGTGGCGGCCTCGAACTGGATCGCCGAGAATCGGAATGCCGGTGTGTGGCTGCGGAGTGGCGCGGTGAAGAACAAGATCGGCCCTCTCAACCTCATTTTCAACAACGACGCTGATGGGATCGCCATCTCTGACCCGGCAACCACGTTCAATATGGTCCTGACGTCGACGATCTACTCGAACCGGGGCGACGGCATCCGTGAATACGCGGGCGCGACCAACAACGCCTGGGTGGCGACGGCCCTATACGCAAACGGCGGGCTGGGCATCGATCAGGCCGCCGAGACATCCTCCGGCAACATCCCGACTGCAGGCTGGCCGGTGATCACCTCGGTGGTCCGCGCGGGCGGGTTTGTGACCCTAACCGGGACCAGCGACGCGTCGGTGTCCGGGCCCGGCTTTGCCAACACGACAAAGGTCTACGTCTTCAGCGATGGCCTTGACCCAAGCGGGCATGGCGAGGGCCAGAATTACAAGGGCGAGGCGCAGACCAACAGCGCCGGTGTGTGGAGGATCACTCTGTCCGAAGGGGGAGCACCAAGGTGCTACGCCGCCTACAAGCGCACGGCGGGATTTCTGTTCTCGACCTATGACTATGGCTCGGAGTTCAGTCCGTCGACCTGCGTGCCGCGAGGGTATCTGCCGATCGTAAGACGGTGAGGGGGGACCGCGGACGGCGGACGGAAGACCAAAGCCAGCCCGAGCTTGCTGCAATCTCCGGTCTTCGGTACTTGGCCCCGCTTGCTCATCTGCCTCGATTCTCTACAATTGCGTAAATGCCACACAAAAAGCCGCTGCTTCGCTGGTTCGCCACGGTTGGTATTCTCTTGCTTGGCGCCAGTGCGCCAGCGACCATTGCCATGGCCGCCCTGCCACATTTTATCGAACCTGGCGCGCTCGTGTCCGGGCCACTCGCGCCGGCCGCAATCCTGTTCGTTGATCGAAGCGACGACGCCAACGTGACGACCTGTTCGGGGGCAGCCAACGATTGCACCCTGCGTGGGGCGATAAACAAGGTCGCAACGATCGGGATCAGCCAGACGATCCAGTTTCTGCCGGCGATCAGCCAGATCAACCTGAGCTCCCCCTTGCCGACGGTGAACATGACCGGCACGATCATTCAGGGGGCATCGGGTGTTCCGCGAATCAATGGGGCGGGTTTGGCGGGCAGCGGGGACGACATCTTCACGGTGGACACGAGCGGTTCCCGCATCAGCGGCCTGACCCTGATCAATGGCAATCGCAGCGACATCATGGTCAAGTCAGGCGCCGGAAATCAGATCGATCACAATTATCTGGGCGTGGCCAACCCATCGGCCACGACCTGTCTGACGGCTGGAGCAACCCGCAAAGGGAGTGTCGGGATCTGGCTCCAGGAGGAGGTGAGCGCGAGCGGCAGCACGTCGATCTGGATATATGGAAACGTCATCGGCTGCCATGTGGCTGATGGGATCTTCGCCGTTGGCGCGGATGACGCCAAAATCGGAATCGATCCAGCCGGCGCGGCAAGCGGAAACTGGATCGGCACCACGGTCGCCAAAATCGGGGGAAGCTACACGGGCGAGACGCTGCCCAACCGCCACGGCATTTCGTTCAGCGCGAGCGGCGCTGACGGCTCGCGCCGAAATATCATCCGGAACAATGTGGTCGCGAACAATGCCCAAATCGGCGTGCTGCTGCAGGGCAATGGCGTCAACAACATCAACAGCACTTCGGGCAACACGATCGCGGCCAATCTGATCATCGGCAACCTGACCGGGGTCTGGCTGAGCAATGGCGCGTTCTTGAATGTGATCGGAGGCGCAACGGATGGCGACGGCAATACGATCTACGCAAATACCAACAACGGAATCAACGTCTACGACTCGGACCTCAACGGGATTCTGGGGAACACGATTGGCGCACAAGATCCGGCGATGGCCAACAATGGCATCTCCGGTATCTTGATCTCCAATGGGGCCAGCAACTGGATCGGCGGCGTGTTTGTGCTGATCATCGCCTTTGAACGCGGGAACATCATCGCCGGCAATGGCCAGAGTGGCGTCTGGCTGGCGGGCGCCCGGAATACGACGATCACCCGGAACTGGATCGGAAATACGCCCGCGGGCGCAATACGCCCGAACGGTGGCAACGGCATCATCATCAGCGAAGGCTCGTACAGCAATACGATCGGGAACTTGCCGGCCCAAATCAACGTGATTGGCGGAAACACGGGAGACGGCATCGTCATCGACGGGGCAGCGACGATGAGCAACACCGTTGTCTACAATGACATCGGCCTCAATAGCGCGCTGGCGAACCTGGCGCTGCCAAACCAGCGTGGCGTCGTTTTATCGAGCGGCGCGCATCACAACACGGTGGCTGGCGGAAACTGGATCGCGACGAATCACTCCACCGGGGTGATGCTGGCAAGTGGCGCGACGAGGAACCAGATCGGGCCCAACAACCTCATTTTCGGAAATAGCAGGGATGGCATCGCCTTCAGCGGTTCAAACACCGACTTCAACACCATTCTGACGTCGACCATCCACTCGAATGCGCTCGACGGGATCCGGGAGTATGGCGGCGCGCTCAATAACAACTGGATAGCGACGGCCCTATACGCAAACGGCGGGCTGGGCATCGATCAGGCCGCCGAGACATCCTCCGGCAACATCCCGACCGCGGGCTGGCCGGTGATCACCTCGATGGTCCGCGCGGGCGGGTTTGTGACCCTAACCGGGACCAGCGACGCGTCGGTGTCCGGGCCCGGCTTTGCCAACACGACAAAGGTGTACGTCTTCAGCGATGGCCTTGACCCAAGCGGGTATGGCGAGGGCCAGAATTACAAGGGCGAGGCGCAGACCAACAGCGCCGGCGTCTGGAAGATCAGCCTGTCCGAAGGGGGCAGCCCGAGATGTTACGCCGCCTACAAGCGCACGGCGGGATTTCTGTTCTCAACCTATGATTACGGCTCGGAATTCAGCCCGTCGACGTGCGCATTGCGTGCGTATCTTCCGACCGTAAGGCGGTAAGCGGCGAAGAAAATCTTTCGCGGCCCCGCGGCCTCGCGTGAGATAACAGATCCGCCCTTTACGGCTTCGGATGAGATACCAGCTTCTGTCCTTCGCGGCTTCGGGTGTGACTACTGCGGCAGCGTCACGATCGCCCCATGCTTGTGCTCGTGGCTGCCCTCGCGCTGCATGACGAGGACGCTGCCCGCGCCCATGACCTCCCACGTCCCGCCCGGGCGCCCAACCAACGCTGTGTCCTCATCCACCCCAAGCGCAAAGGTTGCCGGGCTGAGCTTGTGGCGCAGCGTGGCGATGGCGACATTCCGGGCCGGCAGACGGTCGAAGTGGGGCAGCAGCACGCAGTTTGGCAGCAGCCCGAAACCCGGCCCAAAATGCGGGTTGAGCGAGAAACGTTCGGGCAGATACGCGCCCAGGATCATCGCCCCGGCGCTGCAGCCCGCCAGCGAGGCCCCGGCGGCGCGAGCCGAGAGCACGGCCGCCCATAGCGCGGAGCCGTCCAACGTGCGGTGTAAATAACCCGGATTGCCGCCCGAGAAATAGATCAGGTCAGCAGCCCGGACGGCCGCCGCATGGTCGGCGTCATCGGCGCCGGCCCGATCGATGGCGGGCAGGGCGGTCACATCGGCGCCCAGGCGGGTGAAGTGGTCGATCCCCATCCGCATCCATTTGCCCACGCTGGCCGGCCCTTCCTGGCCGGCGGCCGTCGGCAGGCAGACCACCCGCGGGCGCGGTTTGCCTGCCGCCGCCAGCAGGCGCTCGTCGATGGCGTCCATCACGGCGAGGTATTCGCCGGAACCGAGCAGCGCTATGAGGCCTGGGTTTGCCGTCATTTCAACTGTAACGCCCTCCGCGTCCGTGCCGACGGTCGTGAAACCGCACTTCTGCAGGACCCGGAGTGAGCCGAGGTTGTGGTGGACGACAAAGGCATGCAGCGGGCGGGTTGTCTCGATGGCGAGGAAGGCCTCGAGCGCACGGGTGGCGATGCCCCTGCCCCAAAATTCGCGGCCGAGCCAATAGCCGACCTCGCGCGCGCCCGCATGGTTGAAGCTGCAAATATTGCCGGCCACGATACCGTTGCAGAGGATGGTCCGGGCGATGTTATTTGGGTCGCCCAGCACTTTGTCCCGCCAGTGGACGAAGAAGGCCTCGCGCTCGCGCGCGGGGAAGGCCGCCATGTCATTGGCGATGGGGTCGCGCTGCTGTTCGAAGAGGATCGGAAGATCGTCTTCGGTGACGGTGCGGAGACGGACATCTGTGGCGGCGTTAATGGTGGCGAGTGTAGCGGATTGGCCGCCAACCCACACCCGCACCAGACCCAAGCGCCGATGGCGGCGCCCACACCGATCCGCGCGCCCGTGCCGGGGCGTCTGAATCGCGGATTCGTAAGATGACCCGGATGTCACGGATAGGCCCATCCAATCCGGCGGCGACGATCTGCGGAATCCGCGTCATCCTCCGCATCCGTGATTCAGACAGGGGCGGCTGGGACCTCGCCCGGCCGCGGTATGGGTTCCGCGCTTGGCGCATTTTCGGGCTCGGTCTACAATGATCGAGTCGTCCTGAGAGTAACGCGCCAAAATGTGAGAGTTCCGAAGCCCGAAAATAATCTATAACCGACCATCGGCCAAAACATCAACACCGGAGGGATCGCCGCCCTCCGGTGTGGCATTTCAGTCAAGGAAAACGTCCCGCCATGCGAACCACGATCCGTCTCCTCATCGCCGGCATCGGCGCTCTGATCGCATGCCAGACGCTGGATCGCGGGGCGCAGGCCGACACCTACCCGGTCGACGACACGACCGATCTCCCCGACGCCCTGGTCGGCAACGGGGTGTGCGCCACCACGGCGGGCACCTGCAGCCTGCGGGCCGCCATCCAGGAGGCCAATGCCCACGCGGGTCCGGACACCGTCAGCCTGCCCGCGGGGACTTTTGTCCTCACTCGCACGGGCCCATTCGAGAACAGCGCATTCACCGGTGACCTCGACCTGCGCGACACGATCACCGTCGCGGGCGCCGGGCGCGGCCTGACCCTGATCGATGGCAACCTTACCGATCGTGTTTTCGAAATCTTCCCCGCCGTCACCAATGCCCCCATGACGGCTACCCTGTCCGCGTTCACAATTCGCCGCGGCGGCAATGTCAGCACAGGCTGCGGGATGGACATTCGGAACACCCAGACGCGGGTGTTCGTGTCGCAGGTTGACATCCGTGATGGCGCCTGCCAGGCCAGCAATGGTTATGGGGGCATCTACTTCAACGGCGCGTATCTGTTGTCGCTGGACGATGTCGTGATCGACAACAACACCGGTTGGAACGGTGGCGGTCTATATCACACGGGTGGCCGGCTTTTCATCAGCGGCACGCTGATCAGCAATAACACGGCCCAAAGCAACGGGGGCGGCGGATTGGCCCAGAACGCCTTCGTCAGTGTCAATCGAAGCGCCTTCGCCGGCAACCGGTCGGCGAGCAACGGCGGCGGCCTGTATCTCTTCAACGTGAGCGGGGGCATTACCAGCACCACCATCGCCGGCAACTACGCCAGTAGCTCGGGCGGTGGCGTATATGCCTACTACGCCAGCAACGTCAAGTTCAGTTGGGATACCATCGCGCGCAATCGCAGCGGCGGGACGGGCGGAGGCGCATACGCCGAATACCCCGGCATCACACTCCGCGGGACGTTGATTGACGCCAACACGGCCGTCGGGGCCGGCCCGGACGCGTATTGCAACGCCAGCCTGGTGTCGCAGGGCAATTCGCTCATCGGCGATATCACCCAGTGCGTCGCCAGAAACGAATACTCGGGCGGCGCCGGGGACGTCGTGAATGTCAAACCGGGCGTCGGCGCGGTGATCTCAATGGCGGGCACCCAAGTCGTTCCGCTGGTGTATGGAAGCCGCGCCATGGATGCGGGCGGCGTGACGTGCCCGGCCATCGACCAGCGCAATCAGCCTCGCCCGGCTGACGGCAACGGCGACGGACTCGCGATCTGTGACATCGGCGCATATGAAACGCAAAGCCCTTACGAGTTGAGCGTTTCTGGCATGGTCTACGCCGACAGCAATCGCGATGGCGCTTGGGGACCGGGCATCGAAGCGGGTGTGCCGGGCGTGACAATCACCTTGTCGGACCTGGGAAGCGGGCTGATTGTCACCTCAAGCACCGCTTCAGACGGCAGTTTTGCCTTTGGCGCGCTTGCGACGGGGACCTTCATCCTGCGCGAATTCCAGCCTGCCGCCTTTGATGATGGCGTCGATGCGCTCGGCACGGCCGGCGGCGTCCTGGGTAATGATGCGATGACCGTCAGCCTTGTCGCCGCGACGCCCGCCCTTTCCTACACCTTCGGCGAGTATCCATTTACGGTCGTATCGGGCACGGTTTACCTCGATGAGGACGGCAATGGCGCCTACGATCCGCAGATAGACAACGGCGCTTTCTCCGTGGCGATGGTTCTGGCTGGGACGACCACCACCGGCCAGCCGGTATCGATGACGGCCAATACGGATTTCTATGGCCGGTTCGCCTTTTTCCCGGTGCCGCCCGGAGTCTACACCCTCACCCAAACGCAGCCGAACAACTACTTTGATGGCGAGGAAGCCGTCGGCCCGGGCGGCGGCGTCATCGGCGGCGCCGTCCCGACCTTCGACGTGATCTCCGGAATCCTGGTGACCTATGGCGTGCCCGTCACTGGAAATCTCTTTGGTGAACTGCGCCCGAGAAACGTGATCGCCCAGATCTTTGCCGACCTGAACGGCAACGGCGCCTACGATTACACCGAAGTGGGGATTGAGGATGGAGCGGTTGAATTGACGGGCGTGACGTATCGCGGCGCGTTCGTCTCGACCACGCTGCTGACCGACTACAGCGGCTACGCCAGCTTTTTCAGCGTGGCGCCGGGTGTCTACACATTGACCGAGGCGCAGCCGATGGCCTGGGCGGACGGCCTCGACAGCGTGACCGATGGGGGAATCGTTGGCAATGACGTCGTGACCGGCATTGTCTTGACCGGCGTAGCGACCTACGCCGACGCGCTGTTCGGTGAGTTGCTGCCCGGCCTGTCAGGCCTCGTCTTCGTCGACAACGACGCGAATGGCCTGTACGAGGATGAAGAGGGCATCGGCGGCGTCACGGTGTGGCTCGCGGGCACGACCGAGTTTGGGGCGGGCCTGTGGATGACAACGACGACAGACGCCCTGGGCCACTTCTCGTTCAGCGCGCCGCCCACGGGCACGTATGCGCTGATTGAGCAGGGGCCCGCCTACCTGCTTGATGGCTACGAACAGGTCGGCGCGGGTGGCGGTATTACCGGGCCCATTGGCGTTGACGCGATCAGCGCCATCTTCTTCACCCCCACAACGCAGTCAGGCCAACTGGCGGCTGCAGCGGGCAATTCGTTTGCCGAGATTGCCCCATCCAGCATCGAAGGTTTCGTGTTCGTGGATGCCGACAACAATCAAAGGCTTTCGTATTCCGGCGTGTGCCCGGCCAGTTGCGATCCGCCAATATTCGGCGTGACCATCATTCTGACTGGGACCAACGACGCCGGCCAATCGGTGTGGATGACGGCGACGACAGTGACGGGAACCATCGAGGACTACTCCTACATCGGGGCGCGTTTCGTATTCACGCCCCTCCGCCCCGGCGTCTACAGCGTGATCGAGCTCCAGCCGCCTGGCTACAACGATGGTCCGATGGAGGACGGCTACCCGAACCCCCGAATCGGGGTCAACCGCTTTGGCGACATCGCGCTTATCCCCGACACGCTGGGCGGGCTTTACAATTTTGGCGAATACCCGCCCGCCCTGAGCGGATACGTCTACCGCGACACCACCAACGATGGCATCTTTCAGCGTTATGCCGACTACCCCAACGGCGAGAGCGGCCTCAACAGCATTGGCATCACCCTGACCTGGCAGACGGTCACGGGCTCGGTTGGGTCACGCACAACGCAGACGGACAACCGCGGCCGGTACGCCTTCACTGGCCTGGTCACGGGCACCTATACGATCACCGAACTCCAGCCCGGCAGTTATGTGGATGGCCGCGAGAGCATCCCCGAGCTGCCCGCGGCGGTCAGCAACGATATCTACGCCAGGATTGCCTACACGCCAGGGCTCCCGGGCGGCGGCTTCGACTTTGGCGAACTCTACCCATCCTCGTTCAGCGTGATCGTCTTCCATGACCGCAACGCCAATGGCGCCAACGACAACTCTGATTTCGGAATCAACAACATCACCATCACCCTGACCGGCACGACCGATGTCGGCAGCCCGGTCGGGCCGATCGTCCTGAACAGCGGACTGTATGGCTACGGCGTCACCTTCAACAACCTGGGGCCGGGCACGTACTCGGTGATTGAAACGCAACCGCCGGGCGGCTATGTCGACGGCCCGTCGATCATCGGCAACAATTTTGGCGGGATTCCGGGGGTCAACCGAATCGACGCGATCACCATCATCACCCAGAATTCCTACGCTTACGGCTATGGATTCACCGAGCAGAAATCGGGCATCTCCGGTTTTCTATATCAGGATGTGAACAACAATCGCCTGCACGACGTCAATGAGAACTACTTCCCAAGCCTGGTCACGGTAGCGCTCAGCAGTACCGACGGCGGCGGCGTCTTCAGCACAACGCAGACGGGCTACGACGGGTTCTATCTCTTTGCCGGCATCCCGGCCGGGACGTATCAAATCGCGTCGAACCAGCTTGCCTCGCTGCTCGACAGCTTCGATCAGCCCGGGACGATCGATGGCCTGGCGAGCGGTGTCAGCGGCACACTCGGCTCCGATCTCATCAGCGGAATTGTCTATCCCGCCCTCGGCGTTGGGGTCAACTACAACTTCGCCGACCTGCCCGTCTCGCGCATCCGCGGCACCGTCTACCAGGACCTGAATGCCAACGGGGCCTACGACAGCGCCAATCAGCCCTACGAGACCGGCATTCGCTATGTAACGGTAACGCTCACCGGAACAGATGATGTGGGCGCGTCGGTCTCCCTCACCCGCATCACCGACATCAGCGGCATCTTCGATTTCAACACCCTGCGACCGGGGCTGTATACCCTTGCCGAGTTGCAGCCGTTTGATTACACGGACGGCCGCGAGCAGAGCGGTTACCCGACCCCCGCGCTGATCGCCAATGATCGCTTCCAGGGCATCACGATCACGACCGCCGGCTCGGACTTCTATGGCTACTACTTCGGCGAGCTCCTCAACGGGCTGTACGGCTACGTCTTCCGCGATACGCACAATGACGGCGTGTTCTCAACCTACTACGACAGCGGCCTGTACAGCGAGCAGGTCATCCTGAGCGGAACAACGGTGTTCGGACAATACGTCTACAGTCCGACAACCACCGACTTCAATGGTCGCTTTGTCTTCAACCGCCTCGTCAGCGGCACGTATGCGCTCATCGAACCGCAACCGGCCTCGCGGCTGGACGGCATCGACACCCCCGGCACCCTTGGAGGCATTACGTCGACCCTGGGCAACGGCGATGATCTGATCGCCGGCATCGTGATCACGCATGCCAGCTACGGGCGGGACTATCTGTTCGGCGAGCTGGATGGCGCCCAGTTGAGTGGCTACGTCTTCCTCGACCTGAATAGCGACGGCACCAAGACGTTCAGCGAGCCCGGCGTGCCCAGCGCCACCTTGACCCTGTCTGGCACCAACGATCGCAACCAGCCCGTCGTTGTCGTGACGTACACCAACGCCTCGGGGCTCTTCAACTTCGTCCGCCTTCGGCCCGGGACCTACACCCTGAGCGAAACGCAGCCGTCGGGCTATCTGGACGGGCTGGATCGCAACCCGAGCGGCGTCCTGAGCGTCATCAACGACACGTTTCCCGGTATTTTGGTCTTGCCTGGCCAGTTCTATGGAAACTATCAGTTCGGCGAATCGGGCGGTTTCCTCAGCGGCTATGTCTATGGCGACAGGAACAACGACGGGGTCAAGGGCGCCGGCGAGAGCGGCATCAACAACGTGACGGTGTATCTCACCGGCACCCGGAGCGACACAGGCGCGACCGTTGGGCGCGTGGCGCAGACGGACTCGGCCGGCGTATATCAGTTTGTCAACGTCCTCAACGGCGTCTACACCCTCACTGAGATTCAGCCGGCCGCCTGGTTTGACGGTCGCGAGTCGCTTGGCACGGGCGCCGGCGGCGTCATCTCCGGCAACGACCGCTTCATCTCGATCACCATGACCGGACCCGGCGGGAGCAACTACAACTTCGGCGAGATTGGCCCATCGACCTTCGCCGGGAACGTCTTCTTCGACCTGTACGACAATGGCGTCCGCGACCCGATCGACCCGGGCATCGGCGGCGCAACGCTCAATCTGCGCGGAACCGACTATCTGAGCGCGCCGATCTGGATGACGGCAACGACGTCGAGCCTCGGCGCCTATTCGTTTACAAACGTGCGCGCGGGCATCTACACGGTCACCGAAATCCAACCTGCTGACTACCTCGACGGCAAGGACAAGGTGGGCTGCTGCGGCGGTGGCAGCCTCGGCAACGATGCCATATACAGCGTCACGCTAAAGGGCGAGGACTATGTCGCAAACTACGACTTCGGCGAGCGCATCAGCGGGCTGAGCGGCTACGTCTATCGCGATACCAACAACGACGGCCTGCGCGCCAACGCCTCGGGCGTGGGCAATGCCTCGATCACTCTGTATGGACTGACCAGCCTGGGCGTCCTCATGACGCGGACGGCCACAACCGACGGCTACGGCTTTTACTATTTCAACGGGCTGCTCACCGGCACCTACAGCCTGTCCGAAACACAGCCTGCGGCGCTGCTCGACGGCCTGGACACGCCGGGCAACCTGGGCGGGGAAAGCACGCAAGACGATACCATTTCCAATATCACCTTCCAACCCGGCCAGGTCGGCTCGGAATACAACTTCGGCGAGTTCTACGGGGCGTCTGTGGGCGGAATGGTGTTCTGGGATATCAACAACGATGGCCAGCTTCAGGGCGGCGAGGCCGGCATCGTTGGGGCGACGGTGGCTCTGAGCGGAACGAACGATCTCGGGCTGCCCCTCCGAATCACAACGACCACGGGCGGGGACGGCAGCTTTGGTTTTGCGGCGCTTCGACCGGGGAACTACAGCCTGGTCGAAGTGCAGCCCGGCAACTACACCGATGGCATCGACACGCCTGGAAACCGCGGCGGAAATGCTGACGGCTTCGACACCATCAATGGCATCGGGCTGACGCCGGAGTCCGCCGGCAGCGGCTACCTGTTTGGCGAACGTCAGGTCGGCCTAACCGGCTACGTATACCGCGATCTGAACAACGATGGCGCGCGCCAGATCGCCACGGAGTTCGGCATTCCGAACACGCTTGTGGAACTCGATGGAACGACGTCCATGGGCGGCCCGGTCTATCGAAACGCGGTCACCAATCAGTTTGGCTTCTATGCCTTTGGCGACCTCGTCGCCGGGACCTACCGGCTGTCAGCCTATCAACCCTCCGGATTCCTGGACGGGAAAGAGGGTCTGGGAACGTTGGGCGGCATGCAGGGGCAGGACACATTCACGATCACCTATGGAACCGGCCAATACGGGTCCGAGTACGACTTTGGCGAACTTCCGCCGGCGACGCTCGCCGGCGAGGTCTATCTCGATATCGATGGGAGTGGATCGCGCCAGCAGAATGAGCCTGGCCTGCCAGGGGTTTTGATCGGGTTGACGGGCGCGGACGACCGTGGCGCGAGCGTCTCCCGAGCTTCGCAAACCAACGGCGCCGGCGCCTACACCTTTGGCAGCCTGCGGCCGGGCGCATACACCCTCGCTGAGATCCAGCCGGCCGGCTACACCGATGGGCAGGACACCCTCGGAAATCTCGGTGGAAGCTTCATTCCGTCAGACACGTTTGCCGGGATCGTCCTGGGCGTGGCGGGCAATGGCTACAACTACAATTTCGGCGAAACGCAAACCGGCCTTGGCGGATTTGTCTACGTCGACGCGGATGTCGACGGCGAACACGACGCGGGCGAAACCACCCTGTTTGGCGTCACGTTGATCCTGACCGGCGCTCCCGCCGGCGGCGATCCGATCACCCGCACGGCTCAGACCGACGGCTTCGGCTTCTACCGGTTTGGCGATCTGGAGCCGGGGGTCTATCGCATCCGCGAGATTCAACCGCCCAACTATCTCGACGGGGCCGACAATGCCGGGCCAATGGGTGGAAGCGTCGGACCGCTGGGGCAGGATTACATCGATGTGGCGTATCCCGGCGGCTCATTCGGCCAGAACAACAACTTCGGCGAATACCTGCCCAACACGCTGCGGGGCTATGTCTTCTTTGATGTGATCGACAACGGCGTGTACGAACGGCCGTATTGTCTCGACGCGCCCTTCTGCCAGACTGCGAACCACAGCCCGGAAGTTGGCATCGGCGGCGGGATCAAGATCGTGCTCACCGGCCGTAACGACCTGAGCCAGACCGTGCTCGCCACCGACACCACCAACTCCGCCGGTCAATTTTCCTTTCCGTTGTTGCGCCCGGGGTCATATACGCTAACCGAAATCCATCGCGATGTCGATGTCGACGGCCTCGACACGTCCGTGGCCGCGCCCGAGGCCATCGTCACCAACGATCAGGTCCGGGCCATCTCCCTGACGATCGGCCAGACCAAGGGCGCCGTGTTTGGCGAGAAACCCAGCATCACGGGTTACGTCTACCGAGATGACAGCGACAACGGCCAGCGTGAGCCAAGCCTGCCAACCCTGTGTAACTCGCCGGAACTGGGCATCAGCGGCGTCAGCCTGCAGCTTACCGGGGTCGACGTCTACAACACCAACGTCACCCTTGGCGCAGCCTCATTCTCGCCCGTCTATCCGGTGTCGAATCACTGCTATGACGGCTTTTATTACTGGGGCGGACTTGTAACCGGAACCTACGCCGTTCACGAATTCCAGCCGGCCGGTTATCTGGACGGGCAGGAGACGATCGGCACGGGCGGAGGCCTGACGACGACCAACGACATCATCTCGCGCATCGTCTTCACCCCCGGCGTGGTCATCACGGGTTACAACTTCGGCGAACAACGCAACATCATTGCCGGAAACGTGTATCTCGATACCAATGGCAACGGCTTGCGCGATGGCCCTGACCGCAGCCTCGACACCCCTGCCACGATTGTGCTGTCCGGCTTCAACAACCTGGGCCAGCCGGTGGTCATGACCCAGACGAGCGCCGGGTCATACCAGTTCAGCGGGCTGCGGCCGGGCACCTATACCCTCACCGAGATTCAGCCCGCGGGCTATTCAGATGGGCAGGAGCAACTTGGCGTCGGCGCAGGCGGCGCGCTCGGCGCGAATGATCAGTTCGTAAACCTGGTCCTGGCGCCCGGCGCCTATGCCAATGACTACAACTTCGGCGAGCTCATCAACGCCAATCTGGGTGGGCGGGTCGCCTATGTCTGGTATCCCACCCAAAACGCCCCCTATGGCATCGGACTGGTCAGCGAAACAGTCCGAATGGTTGGGGTGCCCAACGCGGGCGGCTCCATCGCAATGACCACGACTACGGACGCCAGCGGCTATTACCGCTTCCTCAACCTGCCGCCCGGCGCGTATACCGTCACCCACGTCTCCTTCCCGCTCGGGTATCGCGACTTTGGAGCGACGGTCTGCTCCGCCGGAGCCGTCGTCCAGGGCCGTTCCATAGGCGGCATCGCCCTGCAATATGGCACCAATCTGCCGTACTGCGACTTCCTGCTCGGCCCGACCTTGACGGGCTACGTCTTTGCCGATGACAACGCGAATGGCGCGAAGAACCCCGGCGAAGGCGGCATCGGCGGCGCGGCGGTCAGCTTGCACGGCGTGTTGTCCAACGGTTCGCAGACGACACGCAGTCTTTGGACGGACGGCAGCGGCTTCTTCGCCTTTGGCGGCCTGCTGACCGGCACTTACCGGCTGGTCGAGGCGCAGCCGCAAGACTTCTACGATGGGAACGATGTCGCGGGCAGCCTGGGCGGGCTGACGGGCACGGCGGCGCTGTCGGCCCTGCCCGCCTGGTCAACGCCGATCACCAACGACATCATCGCCGGGATCGTCTACACGCCCAACGCGCTCGGGCAGAACCATCTGTTCGCCGAGCTTCGGCCGGCGCGGTTGCGGGGCAACGTTTACTACGACAAGGATGATACCGGCACCTTCACGCCACCTTTCGCGGGTCTGGACGAGATCATCTATCCTGTCCGGGTGACCCTGGAAGGCACAAACGATCTGGGCGAGCCGGTGTATATGACCAACACCGGCGCCTCGGGCTCGTTCGACTTCACCGGGCTTCGTCCGGGCATCTACAGCCTGACCGAAACCCAGCCACCAGACTATACCGATGGCATCGAGAATGTAGGCAGCAAGGGCGGCGTCCTTGGATATGACCAGTTTCGCCGGATCAATCTCACCTGGGGAGATGATGCGGTCGACTACAACTTCGGTGAGCGCAAGTTCGGCATCGTCGGCACGGTCTTTGCAGACCGCAACAACAATGGCATCTTCGAGTCGCCCTTTGGCCCGGACTCTGGAATTGGAGGGGTTTTGGTCTGGCTGAGCGGCACGACGGCCATCGGCGACCCGGTTGTGTTGACCTTTACAACGGGCGGCGGAGGATATTTCAATTTCCCCGATCTGCAGCCGGGTGTCTACACCCTGAGCGAGACCCAGCCCGCCGGTTACGCCGATGGCCTGGACGCGCTCGGTACTCTGGGCGGTCTGCTATCCAACGACCGCATCACCGGCATCGTGATCGGCGAACATTCGTTTGGGCAGGCCTACACGTTCGGCGAGCTGCCGCCCAGCACACTCTCCGGCTACGTCTATGTCGACGCCAACAACGACGGCTACCGCGGCGGGTATGGCGAGCCCGGGATCGCCGGCGTAACGATCACGCTGCAAGGGCAGAATACGTTGGGCGATCCGGTCCTGATGCTGACCCGGACCGACCCACTGGGCTACTACATCTTCCGTGATATCCCGAACGGCGGCTACTCGCTGCTCGAGTCCCAGCCCAACTTCGTCGACGGCATCGACCGGGCCGGCACCGGCGCGGGCGGGGTCGCCCTGAACGACCTCATCATTGGGATCGGCTTCAACATGATCATCGACGCCTACGATTACAACTTCGGCGAGCGGCCGTCGGCCCTGTCGGGGCACGTGTTCTGGGATGAGAACGGCAACGGCACCCGCGAGATCAGCGAGACCGGGCTCAGCCCGGCCACGCTCAAGCTGCGCGGGTTCGACTTCAACAGCCAGCCGGTCAACAAGACAACCAGGACCACCTTCGAGGGCTACTACGCCTTCGAGGCCCTGCCCGGGACGTATTGGATCGAGGAGGTCCAGCCGTTCGGATATCTCAACGGGCTGGCGCTGCCGGGCACGCTGGGCGGGGTGATTTCCGGCGCAAATGTGATCACCAGCATTGTGATCGGCATCGGCGGGGCCGGCTCGGACTATGACTTCGCTGAAGTCGCCCCAAGCGCCGTCGATCTGGCCGGGGCGATGGGCCTCGACCTGGCCTTCCTGCAGAGCGCCTCGATGCAGACCGACCTGGTCAACAAGGCCGGAGTCGGAAGTCCGCTGCCGGGTGCAGCGACCCTGGCCGGCTTCCCGACAAACGGGCCGACCTTCGCCTATCTTGGGACGGGCAATATGCTCTTTGCCGATCAGCCCAACTCGGGGCCAAACACCTTCGGGCTGGGCGACTACGCCCGGTTGGCCCTGACCTTCACCGTGCCGACAACGGCGACCTGCCTGTCGATTGACTTCGCCTTCTTCTCCGAGGAGTTCCCCGAGTTTGTCGGCTCGCAGTTCAACGACACCTTCGACGCGTTTGTCGATGGCCAGCCGATCGCGCGCGACCAGAACGGCAACCGGATCAGCATCAACTCGGTTTTCGGGGCGGCGCCCGGGAACGCGGCCGGGACGACCTATGACGCCGCCACGCCGCGGCTGCGGGCGCGGGCTGAACTAACTCCCGGGGCGACCAGTGTGATCACTTTTTTCGTCACCGATGTCAGCGACACGGCCTATGACAGCGCGGTCTTCATCGACAGGTTCACCTTTGGCCGGCCGGAAGGCGAGGCCTGCGTGCCCGGGGCGAATCTGCCGGTGGGGGTTGTGTTGACCAAGACGGTTGGACCCTGGCCAACAGCCGGCAACCCGGTCTGCGCCCTGACCGACGCGCTGACGATCACCCAGCCGACCGAGATCGCCTACTGCTACCGGGCGACGAACACGGGCGAGTACACCCTGACCACTCACACGTTAGTCGACAGCGCGTTTGGCCCGCTCTTCAGCCAGATGCCGCTGGAGCTGCTGCCGGGCGAGACCTTCGAGTTCATCACCAGCCGGGTGGAGACCCAGACGGCGGTCAGCGTCGGCACGTGGACGGGCGCCTACAGCGGGACGTTCAGCGCGGCCTCGAGCGACGTGACGACGGTGACGATGACGGGGCCGGTGATTACCCCCACCCCGGCCCCCGGGAGCGCGACGATGATGATCCTGCCGGGCAGCGCGCAGACCTACTTCACCCAACCGATCACCGTGGCGGTAATGATCTCGGGGGTGAGCAACCTGGGCGGGTATGAGGTGGCGCTGCGCTTCGACCCCGCCCAGGTGACGGTCACCCACGTCAGCCAGGGAAGTTTCCTGACGACAACGGGCCGCGGCCTGGTCCTTGTGCCGACCCGCTTCGGCCCCGACTATGCGCGCTTTGGGGCGAGCACGGTAGGCGCAGCGGCCGGCCCGAGCGGGAGTGGAGCGCTGGCCTGGGTGCGGATCGCGCCACGCGAAAGCGGCACGGCCACACTCACCTTGAGCAATACCCTGGCGACCAACGTCGCGGGTCTATCCATCGATCTCACTGCGTTTGGCGGCCAACTCGTGGTCATCCATCCGGGCGCGGCGTATCTGCCGCGCGTGCTCCGCTGAGAGAGTTTTTTCGGGATCGACATCCCCGCCCCGGCGTACGCCGGGGCGGGGATGTCGATCCCGAAGTGAATCCTGAAGAAGACGATGAAACGATCCTCGTATCACCTCCTGACCGGCCCGGGCGCCGCGCGCGCGCTGCTGGCCGCGGCGCTCATGGCGACATCCTTGTCATCGTCGGTTCCGGTGGGGCCGGAATCGCCCACCCCCGGGTCGCCCATTGCGGCGATGACGGAGACGCCCCGGCTCATCCAGCGCATCTTGGCGGACGAGTTTGAGGCGCTGGCCGTGGAGAGCGGCGAGGCCGGCGAGCTGGCGACATTTCCGGATCTCGCCGCGGCGTTCCGCCGCCTTCAACTGCAGGACGAAAAGGGCGAGATCCCGCCCGAGGCGCTGTCAAAGGCCAACTCGCTGTTTGCAATGGCGCGCGACCGGACCCGGCTTTCGCCGGCGCCTGCCGTCGGCGGAATTTCTCCCGGGGCCTGGACCTCTGAGGGCCCAAGGAATGTCGGCGGCCGCATTCGGTCGATCGTCATTCCGCCCGACAATCCGGACTGGCTCCTGATCGGCGGCGTGGGGGGAGGCGTGTGGGTCAGCGACACGACGGGCTGGCACCCCGCCAATGACAGCCTGCCCAATCTGGCCGTCAACGCGATGGCGGCCAATCCGGTCACCGGGAGCATCATTTATGCCGGTACCGGCGAGGGATTCAACAACGCCGACGCGCTGCGCGGTGACGGGATCTTTGTGTCGTACGACTCCGGGCAATCCTGGACACAACGATCGAGCACGTCACAGAGCGGACCTTCGCCGATGCCCTACGTGAATCGCCTCGCCGTTTCGGCCGATGGCGCCGTTCTGCTGTCGGCGGCCGGCGACGGGCGCTACCCCAGCGCCGGCAACGGGCTCTATTACAGCGCCGACGAGGGATCGACCTGGGTCAACCGGCTGCCCGGAACGCAGACGCTGGATGCCCTCTTCCATCCGACTTCGACCGTGCGGGGGCTCGCCAGCGGTGCTGGCTGGGTCAAGTATTCGTTGAACAAAGGCGCGACCTGGAACGCTTCTTCGGGCTTCCCGCCCGAAACCGGGCGCATCGAGCTCGGCTGGTCGAAGAACAATCCGCTCATTGTGTATGCATCCGTGAACAACAACGGTGGCGAGGTCTACAAGAGCGTCAACGGCGGCGCGAGCTTTGCGCTGGTGAACACGGGCCAGAGTCTTCTCGCCGGGCAGGGCTGGTATGGCAACGTCATATGGGTCAACCCGGTGAATCCGAATGACGTCATCGTCGGCGGGGTCGATACCTTCCGGTCGACGGACGGCGCGGTCACCTTCAGCCAGATCGGGAGCTGGTCGCAATATCAGAACAACGGCGTCTCCGTGCACGCGGATCACCACGTCATCGTCGCGCCGCGCGACTACGACGGCGTGATCACCAGGACGATCTGGTTTGGCAACGACGGCGGGCTCTTCCGGGTCGACGATCTCAACCTCGCGACGATCACGTCAGGCTGGACTCATATCGTTGGGCCAGAGATCACCCAGTTCTACGGCGTCGCCGCGAGCAATGGAGGCGGGACGCTCCGCATTCTCGGCGGCGCCCAGGACAACGGCACTCCGCTCAAGAGCGGCGCCCCAAACTGGACCTACATCTATGGCGGCGATGGCGGATCTGTCGCCGTCGACCCAGGCGACTCGAGCACTCTGTATGGTGAGTATGTCTTCCTCGAGATGGTCCGGTCAAAGGACGGCGGCACGACGCAGGCCAGCAGAATTGACAAGCCGGTCGCGCCCGACATCGGCCAGATCACGGATTCGCGCACGCCGACCAACGCGCTTTTCATTGCGCCTTTCATCCTCGACCCGAACAACTCCAACACGATGCTTGCCGGCGGCGCCTCATTGTGGCGCAGCCTCAACATCAGCAGCGCCGTCACAATGCCTTCCTGGGCGGCGATCAAACCCCCGCTGGCGCCCGGTGGAACAATGACCGAATTGATCAGCGCAATTGCGGTGGCGCACGGGAATTCAGACGTCATCTGGGTCGGCCACCAGAAAGGCGCGCTGTACAAGACCACCAATGGCACGGCGGCGACGCCGAACTGGACCCCCATTACCTTTCCGGGTCAACCCACCCGGTATCTCACCCGGATCGTCTTCGATCCGAACAGCGCCCAGGTGGTCTATCTCACCTACGGCGGCTTTACCAACACTAACGTCTGGAAGACCATCGATGGCGGCGCCATCTGGACGACCCTGCCCGGGACCGGTTTGAATGTCCTTCCGGACGTGCCGGTGCGCGCCTTTGCCGTTCATCCCAACAACACCGCTGTCCTCTATGCCGGAACCGAAGTCGGCATCTTCGCCAGCGACGATGGCGGCGTAAACTGGGGGGTGCCGGCCGATGGCCCGGCCCATGTGTCAATCGATCAGCTCGTCTGGCTGGGCCAACGCCTGTATGCGGCGACGCACGGGCGCGGGATCTGGTCCATCTCCCCATCCATCGCCGGCATTCCGACCCCGACACCGTCCCCATCTCCGACGCCTACCGGCACGCCCACGCCGCCGGCCGCATGCGCGACGCCCGCGCCGCAGGGGAGTTACGGCATCAACGTCGTCGCCCGGACCGGCGACAACGGCGTGCTCGAGCTGTATGACGGCGTGTCCATCAACGACAAAGGGAACGTCTCCTTCGTGGGCCGCCTGGCCGGCACCGACGCGATCTACGTCGGGAGTAATGTGACCAACGTTCGTAAGCTGACACCAACGGACGGCTTCTACACCTACTATTGGCCCTCAGCCCAGATCAACAACTCCGATCAGATCATCGCCCGTGATTACGCCAACGGCTATCGCTACAACCGAATCTGGAACGGCCTGCCCGGCAACGAGGGCCTGTACACCCTGTTGCCCGGCGGATCAACGCGCGATATGCTGACCTACGGCAGCATCAACGACAACAACGAGGTCGTCTACCCCTTCCTTTACAACAACACGCTGCAGGGCGGCATGGCCACTTTTCCCGCCGACCACGCGATCGGGATGACGACCGGGGCGCTCCGGCCCGTCATCGCCAACAACGGAAATATCGTTGTGCGCATGGGCGACGCGGATAGCGCGCCGATCGCCATGTTCGCCCCCGACCTGAGCGGGAACACCTCAATCGCCGGGAACGCGTTCAGCGCCAAGAGCCGGCGCCCAAGCATCTCGGGCCAGTCTGAGGCGGTCAGCTTCTATGGCAACTTTGCCAACCCGGCCGGTGTTGGCGGCGGGCCGGGCGGCGGAAATCCGGGCGAAGGCACCTTCATCTCGCTGGACCGCGCGAAAATTCCCGATCTCACCGGCGGGCGCGAGTTGTATCGCATCACCGGCCAGGCCTGCAACGGGCAGCTCGACCCGGGCGAAGCGCACAACGATGTCAATGCCGACGGCATCGTCGATCCGAACGAGGACGGCGGCTTTATCTTCCACTACGACATCGAGAAGCGAGTGGCCATCAACCGGAATGTCCTGGGCGACAAGCACCGGATGAACATCGCCTTCGTCGGGACCGACATCAAGGGACCGGCCGTGTTCGAAAGCGACATCATCCTGCCGTATCCGGCCGCGCCCGGCGATCCGGTCACCCCGACGGTCAATACCTACCGCGTCATCGGCGTCGGAGACGTCATCACCGGGGTGAACGGCGCGGTGAAGGATCTCACCATCGGCGAGCGGCTCACCAAATACGGCGAGGTCGTGATCTGGATCAAGACGGATTCCGGCCAGGAGGCCATCGTCCGGGCCGCGCCGCAAATGCGCCGGCCGGTGATCCTCATCCCGGGCCTGCTTGGGACGGGGCCAAAAACCGGCGACACGGCCTGGTTCAAGACCCGCGGCCTGCCGCCCGATGCGCTCGCCCTGGATCCGATCCTGGGCGCCTACGACGACGTGGTCCAAACCCTGACAAACTTCGGGTATCAAAAGGACCGCGATCTTTTCGTCGTCAAGTACGATTGGCGCCTTCCACCGGCTGTCCCGGACGGCGCAGCGGACGGATATCTCTCCAGCCTGACCGCCGACGGCATCGTCGACGCTGTCTATGCCACCGGCGTCGACTATCTGGGCGACGCGCTCAAAAAGGCCGCCAACGCGTGGAAGTATTTCCACCCGGGCGAGCCTGACCTCGACGCGGTGGATGTCATCGCCCACGACGCGGGCGGCCTCATCGCGCGGGCTTACATCCAGAGCGACGCCTACGCCGGGCCCATCACGCCCGCGCCGCTCTCCGATGGTTCGCCCGGCGCGGCCACTCTTCCGGGCATCCGCAACCTCATTCTGGCCGGCGTCCCCAACATGGGCGACACGCGCTCATGGAGTGGCGTCATCGACAATTGGCGCGACAACGCCGTGATGCGTTTCCTGTTGTCGCGGCTTGTTTACGCCGAGTATCTGTTCGTTAAGACCAACCCGGCCAACGTCATCGCCGGCCCCGATTATGGCATCAGCGCGGGTTCCCTCAGCACGGACACGCTGATCCGCAACCGGGACTTCATCAGCCAGTATGTGCCGACCCTGAACAGCATGCTGGCCACCTATCCGTTTGTCGGCCTCAACGAGACCGGCATCGGGCTGCAAGGGCTGGGCGTCATCACCGGGGCCTTGCAGTATCAGAACCACTTACTGCTGGATCTCAATGGCGGGCAGGCTATTCCGCCGGCCTCGTCGGCGGCCAACATTGTTCTGGCGTCTCTGACCGGCAAGTTGTATGTCTTCGCCGGATCGCAGTCCGACACGTCCTTGTGGACGCGCCAGCGCCAGGACCCGACTGCAACTTGTCTGGCGATGACCAGCGACACGCTTGCCTCGGTCCAGCAGATCCGCACCTGGATCAACGACGTGGCAACCCCGGACGCGCTCGAGCGGCTGCAGATCATTCTTGCTCGGATCGAGTTCATCCTGAACGCGGTGGGCGTCGACGGCACGGCCGGCAAGGCCGCAGCCTCCGACATCCTTGCCTTCAACGACTTCGTGGGTCGCTGCGCCGGAGCGGGCGAAGCGTGGTCCGCGAACCAGAAGAGCGTGCCCGCGGACGCGAGCTTTGACATGCGCTTCGCCAAACGCGGTGATGGGACGGTGCCCTTTGGCTCGGCCACCGGTCCGTTCATGAACGGAAGCGGCGCCGGCATCAGTTCCAAAGTTGTCATCTCCGAATTTGCCGGCATTCAGCACCTGCCGCTCATGTACGACAAGCGCACCCAGCTCGCCATGCTCAGCGTGCTGAACGTGCCGAATCCCAACCCGGCTTTCGTGTCGACCAACAAACACAAGACCTCAGCGGCGGTGTATACCCAGACCTACAAGGAAATGGGAGCCTTTCTGGTCAATGAGGAGGGCGTCTTCGACCAGGACTTGAATCCCCAGCAGACCGGCGCTGTCCAGCAGGCGCTCCAGTACGCGCGCGGTATCTTCCAGAGCGCGATCGAAGCCCAGGGTTGGTGGTCGTCGGTGATCTTCGATCCGGTCGATGGCTATGTCACCGATGAGCTCGGGCGCCAGGTCGGCTACTCCGACGCGGACGGCGCAAAGAACTCCATTCCGGACAGCTACTGGATCGGCGACGGCGCCGGGACCGGGGTGGCCTTCATCACCGGCCACCGGCCGCAGACGCTGACCATTCACCTGACAGGTCGGGGGCTGCCCTACACGGTCGACGCTGCTATCCTGGGTCCGGGTGGGTATACCCGGACCGTTAGCACGGGGACACTCGGGCTGGGCGAAACGAAGGTCCTCACCCTCGAGATCCCGCCCGCGATCGGCGCGCAGGACTACGAATGGCCGAGCATGACCTATCTCAGCCCAACCCAGGAGATGACGGTCCCGCTCTACGACAATCTCGACGTCACCCTGGTTGTCACCGACGACAGCGGCGCGGTCGAGACGCGCCTGTTCTTTGACCTTGATGGCTCGGGCGTCATCACCGGCGCCACGGAGAGCGTGGTCGCCGCGCACGGGCTGAGCGACACGTTCAGCGGCAGCTTCCAGACCGTCGACGGCCCGCTCGGCCCACGCGCGTTGGTCGCCATCGCCCGCGATCCGTTTGGCAACATCAACGTCTACAGCCGGACGGTCGTCATCGTCGATCCGCAGCATCCGCGGCCTACGGCAACACCTACCCAAACGCCGGCGCCAACGCTCACCCCCCTTCCAACCCACACGCCTACCCACACGCCGAGCAGCACACCCACCCGCACCCCGACCCCGACCCGCACGCCCACGCCCACCCGCACCCACACCCCCACGCCAACGGCGACTGGCACGCCCGTGCCTGGCTGCGTCGGCGACTACGTGATGGACGGCTATATCCGCATCGACGACGTGCAGGTGATCGCCTATCGCTGGAATTCGGAGAGTGGCGACCCGCTGTATGGCGCGAGCTACGACCTGAACGCGAACGGGCGGGTGGATATCCAGGACGTGCAGACGATCTCGGCCCGCTGGAACACCGACTGCAACCAGTGGGCGCTCCCGCGCGCGCCCCAGACAACGGGGCTGGACGCGCTGTCGGTGGTGGTTGAAGGCGGGCCAGCCGGGCCGGTCACGGCCACGATCTGGGCCAACGGCGTCTTCAACCTCGGTGCCTTCCAACTTAGGCTGACTTACCCGGCCGGGCTGAGCGTGACCTCGATCGAACTCGGCGCGTTTGTGACTCAGAGCGGGCGAACCTTCCAGGCGCTGTCGCAGGACGATCAGGCCGGTTCGCTCGTGGTTGCCGCCTTCAGCCTGGGCACGGCGCCGGCCGGTCCGTCGGGGACGGGCCCGATCGCGCGGGTGGTTTTCGCCGGGGCGGGCGTGCCGGTGCTGACCGAAGGCGCGCTGAGTGACATCGCGGGGCAGACCACTGCCGGCCCGGCCGCACGTATGTATCTTCCGGTGGTGGGGCGATGACGCGTGTTTCACTGCGTTACGTGTGGATCCCACGCTTTCGCGGGGGATGACGGTGCTGAGGTGGGTCCCGTGCTGTCGCGTGGGATGACCGGCGTTGGCGGCGGCGACCCGCTGCCGTCACGAGCCCTTCCGTGCAATCCGCAGCCTCCGTGTCCATCCGTGATTCAGACAGGGGGCGGCCGCTATTCCGCACGGCTGCGGTATGGGGCCCCCATCATCCTCGCGCAGGCGGGGAGTTCGCGCGGGATGACGGGCAAAATTGTTGCAGACCCACCCCCTCGCGTTTTTCCCCAACTTGCCTAAAATGGGACAGGTTCATGGTTGGCGCGCGCCGGCATCCCTGCTCGTCGCCCAAAACATGCGACGCGGGTCAGCTTGAGAGACGAGCGCCGGACCGTGAGAGTTCCGGCGCCCCAATTCAGCGTATAACCGGCCGTCAGCAAACAATACGGCTTCGGAGGGCATCTGTCCCTCCGATTTAGCTTGCCCGCAAGTGAAAACGACCCGCCATGCGAAAACTGATTCGAATTCTTTCCGCCACGTTCGGCGCGCTGTTCGCCTGCCTGATACTGGCTGGGGCCGCCCAGGCCGATACCTACCCGGTCAATGACCCTTCGGACCTGCCCGACGCGGCGGTCGGCAACGGCGTGTGCGCTACCGCGGCCGGCACCTGCACCCTGCGGGCCGCCATCCAGGAGGCCAACGCCCACGCCGGCCCCGACACCGTGAGCGTGCCGGCCGGGACCTTCCTCCTCACCCGGACCGGCACCATCGAGAACAACGCCGCCACCGGTGACCTCGACCTGCGCGACACAATCACCATCGCCGGCGCGGGTCGAGGCGCAACCCTCATCGATGGCAACCTTACCGACCGCGTCTTTGACATCCTGCCGGCTGTCAGCAATTCGCCGATGACGGCCACCCTGACCGGCCTGACGATCCGGCGCGGGAGCGTGGTGAACACCGGCTGTGGGATGGACATTGCCGGCTCGCAGACTCGCGTGTATCTCAGCCAGGTCGATGTCCGCGACGGCGCGTGCCAGGGCAATTTCGGGTATGGCGGGATCTACTTCAACAACGCCTATCTGCTGTCCCTGGACGATGTCGTCATTGACAACAACAGCGGCTATTACGGCGGTGGAGTCTACGCCAACGGCGGGCGGGTCGTGATCAGCGGCACGCTCATCAGCAACAACCTGAACCAGAACGGCGGCGGCGGGGCCAGCCTGCAGAATAGTTTCGTCAACATCAACCGCAGCGCCATCGTTGACAATCGATCTACCTACGTGGGGGGCGGGTTGTACCTGTACTACGCCAGCGGCGGCATCACCGGCACTACCATCGCCGGAAACAACGCCGCGTATAGCGGCGGCGGTGTGTATCACTACGGCTCGGGCGGCGTCTCGTTTGCCTGGGACACGATTGCCCGCAACACCAGCGCCGGCTCGGGCGGCGGCCTGTACAACTCGTATGGCACGCTGACGATGCGGGGCACGCTGATCGGCGCCAACACCGCGGCGACGAGCGGCCCGGATGCGCACTGCTATGGCAGCCTTGTCTCGGCCGGAAACATGCTCATCGGAAACGTCACGCAATGCGCCGGCAACTACTACTACTCAGCCGGGACTGGCGATATCGTCAACGTCAACCCGGGTATTGGCGCGCCGGTCTCGATGGCCGGCACGCGGGTCGTCCCGCTCGTCTACGGCAGCCGGGCCATCGACGCCGGCGGGGCGGGTTGCCCGGCCATCGACCAGCGCGGCCAGCCCCGCCCGGCCGACGGTGATGGCAATGGCTCGGCGGCCTGCGACATCGGCGCCTACGAAAGCCAGGGGCTGGGCGAGCTCAGCCTGGCCGGCCTCGTCTACGCCGACACCAGCCTGAACGGGACCTGGGAGCCCGGGCTCGAGGCGGGCGTGCCCGGCGTCACCATCACTCTGTCGGACCTGGGAAGCGGGAGCGTCTTCACCAGCGCGACGTCCCCAGATGGCAGTTTTGCGTTTGGCGCGCTCACTACTGGAACCTATGTCCTGCGCGAGTATCAGCCGTCCGCCTTCGACGACGGCGCCGATGGGCTGGGCACGGCCGGGGGCGTCCTCGGCGATGACGTCATGACGGTCAGCCTGGTCGCCGCCACGCCTGCCCTGTCCTACACGTTTGGCGAGTACGCGTTTGCGGTCGTGTCGGGCACGGTGTATGGAGACTACAACGGAAATAGCGCCTATGACCCGCCGACAGAGGGTGGGATCTTCAATGTCACGATTGGCCTCGCCGGGACCACCGACCGCGGGCAGCCGCTCTCGCTTTCGGCGAATACGGACGGCGCCGGCCGATTCACCTTTTTCCCTGTGCCGCCGGGCATCTACACCTTGACCGAGACCCAGCCCGGCAGCTTCTTCGACGGTGAAGAAGCCGCGGGCACGGCCGGCGGCCTAATCTCGGGTCCCGCGCCGACGTTTGACGTCATCGCCAGCGTCCCTGTCACTTACAGCGTGCCTGTCACAGGCTATCTGTTTGGAGAGCTGAATCCGCGAACGATCTCGGCTCTTGTCTACGCGGACTTGAACGGCAATGGCGCCTATGAGTATCTCGAGGACGGCATCAGCGGCCAGGCCGTCCAACTGACCGGCTTGTCGTATCGCGGAGCGGTCTATTCGATTACGATATTGACGGATCTCTACGGCAGCGTCGGCTTCTCCGGCCTTGCGCCAGGGATCTACACCCTGACCGAGACGCAGCCTGAAGCATGGGCCGACGGCCTTGACAAGGCCACCGGGTCGGGTGTGGCCGCCAACGACATCGTCAGCGGTATTGCGGTCACGGGTACCTCCCAGATTGGCGGGGCCACCTTTGGAGAATTCGTCCCCGGCATTTCGGGGCTGGTCTATATCGACGCCAACGCAAACGGCGCATACAGCAGCGAGACCGGGATTGTCGGCGTGACAATGTGGTTGAGTGGGCTCACCAATGCTGGCGCGGGCGTGTGGATGACGACGACGACCGATGCCCAGGGCCGATTCTTCTTCAGCGCGCCCCCGACCGGCACATACGCCTTGAGCGAGCAGCAGCCTCCTCAGTATCTGGATGGCTTCGAGCAGGTCGGCCCCGGCGGCGGCATCACCGGTGCCATCGGCGCCGACACGATCAGCGGCATCGTCTTCACCCCCACAACACCGGATGGCCGGCCCGTTGCGGCGGTGGGAAATACGTTTGGCGAAGTAGCCCCGTCCAGCATTGCGGGCTTCACCTTTGTTGACAGCGACAACAACCAGTATCTTTCGTACTATGGTTCCTGCCCCGCCAGTTGCGACCCGCCGATTTACGGGGTCACGATCGTTATCACCGGCGTCAACGATGCCGGTCAATCGGTGTGGATGACGACAACGACGACAACCGGCACGATTCAGTATTCCTCGTATATCGGCGCGCGCTATGTGTTCACTCCGCTGCGCCCGGGCGTCTATTCGGTAATTGAGCAACAGCCCGCGGGTTTCAATAACGGCCCGATGGATGCCGGATACCCCTATCCTCAGATCGGCGTTAATCGCTTTGATGTCATCACCCTGACCCCCGGCATTCAGGCCGGACTCTACAACTTTGGCGAGTATCCGCCGGCGTTGAGCGGCTACGTCTATCGCGATACCAACAACGATGGCTTCTACCAGCGCTACGCCAGTTACCCCAACAACGAGTATCCGATCAGCTACGCCAGCATCACCCTGACCTGGCAGACCATCACCGGCGCGATCGGAATGCGCACAACGCAGACAGACAACTATGGCCGGTATGCCTTCACCGGGCTGGTGACGGGCGTCTACACGATCTCCGAACTGCAGCCAGGCTCTTATGCGGATGGCCGCGAAGGCATCCCCGAACTGCCCGCGACGGTCGGCAGCGATATGTATGCCGGAATCGCCTACACGCCCGGGACGCCCGGCGGCGGTTTCGACTTTGGCGAGTTGTACGCGTCGTCGGTCACCGTCATCGTCTACTTTGACCGGAACGCCAACGGCGCCAACGACAACACCGATTTCAATCTTTACAACATCACCGTCACCTTGACTGGAACAACGGATGTGGGCAACACAGTGGGTCCCATCGTCCTGAACAGCGGGCCGTACGGCTACGGCGTCGTCTTCAACAACCTCGGGCCAGGCGCCTACTCGCTGATCGAGACCCAGCCCCCGGGCGGCTATACCGATGGCCCGTCGATCATCGGCAACTTTTTTGGCGGGATCCCGGGCGTCAACCGGATCGACGCGATCACCATCATCACCCCGGGCACGTCGGCCTGGGGCTATGGCTTCACCGAACTCAAGACGGGCATCTCCGGTTTCCTGTATCAGGATGCGAACAACAACCGCTTCCACGACACCAGCGAGACCAGTTATCCGAGTTTCCCGGCGGCCACGGTTGCGCTCAGCAGCACCGACGGCGGTACCGTCTTCACCACAACCCTTGCCGGCTATGACGGTTTCTACGTCTTCGCCGGCATCCCGGCCGGCACGTATCAGCTGACGGCCACCCAGGGCGCGGGGCTCCTTGACAGCTTCGAGCAGCCCGGGACTATCAATGGTATCGCGAGCGGATTCAGCGGCACCCTTTATACCGACATCATCAGCGGGATCGTCTACCCGACCAGCGGCATCGGCGTCAACTACAACTTCGCCGATCTGCCCGTGTCGCACATTCGCGGCACGGTATATCAGGACCTGAACGCCAATGGCTCGTATGACCAGAACTCCCCGCCCTATGAGCCGGGTCTTCGCGGGGTCACCATCACGTTGACGGGCATCGACGACGTAGGCGCTTCGGTTTACCTGACCCGCGCCACCGACGCGAGCGGCAATTACGACTTCGCCACACTTCGACCCGGTTTGTACACCCTGACCGAGACTCAGCCCCTGACCTACACCGATGGGCGAGAAAGCGCCGGCTATCCGGCGCCTGCGTCGACTGGCAATGACCGCTTCCAGGGAATCACCATCACGGTCGCCAGTTCGGACTTCAGCGGCTACAACTTCGGCGAACTGTTGACTGGTCTGTATGGCTGGGTGTTCCGCGATGCCAACAACGATGGATTATTCAACACGTACTCTGACAGCGGGCTCTACAACGCCCAGATCATCCTGAGCGGCACGACCGTTTACGGTCAGGCGGTCTTCAGCTCGACCGTCACCGACGGCTACGGAAAGTTCTACTTCGGCTCGTTGATCACGGGCACGTACAGCCTGATCGAGCCCCAGCCCACCGGAAACCTCGACGGTATCGACACGCCCGGTTCGCTGGGCGGCATCACCTCGACGCTCGTCAATGGCAACGACCTCATCTCCGGCATCCCCATCACCGAGGCCAGTTATGGCCGTGACTACTTGTTTGGCGAGCTGACCCCGGCCCAGGTGAACGGTATCGTGTTCCTGGACCTCAATGATGATGGCTATTACGCCTACAGCGAGCCAGGCATCCTCAGCGCAACGCTGACCCTGTCTGGAACTGATGACCGCGGCCAGCAGGTTATCGCCGTGACCTATACGAACGCTTCGGGCTATTTCTACTTTACCAGCGTCCGCCCGGGAACTTACACCCTGAGCGAGACGCAGCCGGCCGGGTATCTCGATGGAAAGGAGCGCAATCCCAGCGGCGTTCTAAGCATCGTCAATGACACGTTCACCAATCTCGTGGTCTATCCCGGCTACTCGTATAGCCAGTATCAGTTTGGCGAATCGGGCAGCTTCCTGAGCGGCTACGTGTATCAGGACCGCAACAACGACGGGATTCGCGCCGGATATGGCGATACCGGCATTCCCAATGTCACGATCTATCTCACAGGGACGCAGAGCAGCAATGGCGCCGCGGTCGGGCGGGTGGCGCAAACCGATAGCGCGGGCGTGTATCAGTTTGTGAATGTGCCCAACGGCACGTATACGATCACCGAGGTCCAGCCGGCCGGCTACTTCGACGGTAAGGAAACCCTGGGCGCGGGCGCGGGCGGCATCATCTTGGGGAGTGATCGCTTCATCTCGGTCACCATGACCGGCCCGGGCGGGACGAACTACAACTTCGCCGAGATCGGGCCGTCGATCTTCGCCGGCGCGGTCTATTTCGACCTTAACGATAACGGCATTCGCGATCAGAATGAACCGCCCATCCCGGGCGCGACCCTGGTTCTGCGCGGGACCGATTACCTGACGGCGCCGGTGTGGCTGACGACAACGACGACGATCAATGGCCTGTATTCGTTCACCAATACGCGGATGGGCGTCTACACCGTCACCGAGATTCAGCCGAACGGCTTTGTCGACGGCAAAGACAAAGTGGGCTGCTGCGGCGGCGGAACACTGGGCAACGACGCGATTTACAGCGTGACCCTGTTGGGCGCCGACTACGTTGACGACTACAGCTTTGGCGAGCGAATCTCCGGGTTGAGCGGCTACGTCTATCGCGACAGCAACAACAATGGTTTGCGGGACGAGGGCGGCTATGCGCCTGGCGCCACCCCGATCAGCCTGTTTGGCTTCACCACCCTCGGCCAGCTTGTCACCCGCACAACGACGACGAACTATGGGTTCTATTACTTCAACGATCTGATCACGGGCACGTATCGGATCTCCGAGACCCAGCCGGCCCTGATGCTGGACGGCAAGGACACGCCGGGGAACCTGGGCGGCGCGCTGGGCGCGAATGACGAGATTGTCAATATCGTTTTCCAACCCGGTCAGTACGGCTCCGAGTACAACTTCGGCGAGATCGATGTCGCCTACGTGAACGGCACGGTCTACTGGGACATCAACAATGATGGGCAGCAGCAGGGTGGCGAACCCAACATCACCGGCGCGACCGTTATTCTGAGCGGAACGAACGACTTGTATCAAACGGTCCGTATGACGCTGACCACCGCCGGTTTTGGGTTCAGCTTCGATGGGTTGCGCCCCGGCCTCTACAGCCTGGTCGAGATCCAGCCCTCCAACTACACCGATGGCATCGACGCGGCCGGGAACGCGGGCGGCACGCCGAATGGCGCGGACGCCATCGTTGGGATCAATCTGGCGCCCGCCTTCTACGCCACCGGATATTTGTTTGGCGAGCGACAGGTAGGCCTTACCGGCTATGTCTTCCGCGACCTCAACAATGACGGCGCGCGACAGATTGCGACCGAGACGGGTATCCCGGACACGCTGGTCGCGCTGGATGGAACTACAACCCTGGGCGATCCAATCAACCGCACCGCTGTGACAAACCAGTTTGGCTTCTATGCGTTTGGCGATTTGTTGGCCGGGACGTATCGGATGGTTGAGTATCAGCCCAACGGGTATTTCGACGGCAAAGAACAACTTGGGACGCTGGGCGGGTCGAAGGGCCAGGACGTCTTCACCGTCACTTTTGGGGCGAACCAGTTCGGGGCCGAATACAACTTTGGAGAACTGCCTCCCGCGGCGCTGGCGGGGCTGGTGTATCTCGACATCAACAACAACGCCACGCGCCAGAACAACGAGCCCGGCCTACCGCTGGTCGACTTGAGCCTGAATGGGGTCGATGATCTGGGCGCTGCGGTCTTCCGCGCCACCCAGACCGCCGGCTACGGGTCATACAACTTCGCCAACCTGCGCCCGGGTGTGTACACGATTACCGAGCAGCAACCCGCCGGCTACACCGACGGGCAGGACGCGCTCGGCAACCTGGGCGGGAGCTTTGTGCCCTCCGATACGTTTGCCGGGATCGTCCTTGGCGTCGCCGGCTACGGCTACGGCTATGATTTTGGGGAGATGCAGACCGGCCTGGGCGGGTTCGTCTTTGTAGACGTTCAAGCCGACGGCTATATCACAAGCGAATCGGGGTATCCGGATCCGATCCTGCAAGGCGTGACCCTGATCCTGACCGGCGCGCCGACGGGTGGCAATCCGATCACCCGCACGGCCCAGACCGACAGCTTTGGCTTCTACAGTTTTGGCGACCTGGCCGCCGGCGCGTATCGCATCCGCCAGATTCCGCCGCCCAACTATCTCGATGGCCCGGACTTTGCCGGCGCCGGGGGCGGGACACCCGGCCCGCTTGGCGAGGACTACATCGACGTGAACTACGCCGGCGGTGTGTTTAGGAGCGACTACAACTTCAGCGAGTATCCGCCGAATACGCTGCGCGGGTATGTGTACTTTGACCTGAACGACAACGGAATCTTCGAGTGGCCGCCCCAAGGCGCGCCGCCCTTCTATTCCCAGGATTGGTCGAGCGCCGAAACGCCGGTGGGGGCCGGGGTGAAGATCGTGCTCACCGGCCGGAACGACCTCGGCCAGAGCGTGTGGACGACCGACACCACGGACACGAGCGGCCAGTTCAATTTCCCCCTGCTTCGGCCGGGCGTGTATACCTTGACCGAAATCCAGCGGGATGTGGACGTGGACGGGCTGGACCGCGCCTATGCGCCCGAGGCCAGCATGGTCAACGATCAAGTCCGCGGCATCTCGCTAACGGTTGGCCAGACCAAGGGCGCGGCGTTCGGGGAGAAGCCCAGCATCGTTGGCTACATCTACCGTGACGATAATGACAATGGAAGTTTCGAGCCCAGTCCCGGCACGTTGTGCAATTCGCCGGAGGTTGGCATCGGCGGGGTGAGTCTCCAGTTGACCGGCGTCGACATCTACAACACCAACGTCACCCTGAACGCGACCTCGTTCACCCCGGACTACCGGGCGCTCAACCGGTGTAATCAGGGAATCTACTACTGGGGCGGGCTGGTGACCGGCACCTACGCGATCCGCGAGTTCCACCCGGCTGGGTATCTGGACGGCCGCGAGACGGTCGGCACGGGCGGCGGCCTGACCCTGACCAACGACATCATCTCGCGGATTGTCTTCACCCCCGGTGTCGTCATCACTGGCTACAACTTTGGCGAGCAGCGCAATGTGATCGGCGGCTACGTGTATTTGGATACAAACGGCAACGGCGTCCGGGATAGCTATGAGTCGGGCATTGATTCGCCGGCCGTGATTCTGCTGACGGGCATTAACAACCTTGGCCAGGCGGTGGCCGTCTCGATCACCACCCAGGGAACCTATCAGTTCATCGGATTGCGTCCGGGCACGTACACCCTGACCGAGTCTCAGCCGGCCGGGTACGCCGATGGGCAGGAGCAGTTGGGCACAGGCGCCGGCGGATCGATCGGCGCGAACGACCAGTTTGTCAATCTGAACCTTGCCCCGGGCGCCTACGCCACCGACTATAACTTCGGCGAGCTGATGAATGCCAGCATCGGCGGGCGGGTTGCGTATGTGTGGTACGCAAGCAGCGCGGCCTGGGCTGGCCAGGGCCTGGTCAGCCAGACCGTGCGGCTGAACGGAATCCCGTCCGGCGGGGGCAGCGTGCTGATGACGGCGACGACCGATGCGAGCGGCTACTATCGCTTCAACGGGCTTGCGCCGGGCGTCTACACCGTTACCCAGCTCAACTTCCCGCCTGGCTATGCGGACTTTGGCGTGAGCGTCTGCGACGTCGCCGCTTCCGCAGCGGGCCGCGCCATTGGCGGCATCGTCCTGCAGTACGGAACGGATCGCTCTTATTGCGACTTCAAACTAGGCCCGACCCTGACCGGATACGTGTTTGCCGACGACAACGTCAACAGCGCGCGCGAATTCAATGAGTCCGGGATTAATGACGTCACGATCTCGGCCTATGGGCGGCTGGCGGATGGCTCGCTGGTGACGCAGAGTCTCGCGACCGACTATAACGGTTTCTTCGCTTTTGGCGGGCTTCTCACCGGCACCTACCGGCTGGTAGAGAACCAGCCGGCAGGCTTTTATGATGGCAATGACGTGGCAGGCAGCCTGGGCGGGCTGACGGGGACTGCGTCGGTGGCCGCCCAGCCTGGTTATTCGCCGCCGATCACCAACGACATCATCGCCGGAATCGTATATACGCCGAACGCGGTCGGGGCCAACTATCTCTTCGCCGAGTTGCGCCCGGCGCGGATACGCGGCCACGTCTACTACGATATCGACGACAACGGCGTGTTTGGCAGCCCGCCTGACCCGCTCGTCGACCCCGTCGACGTCTACCTCGATGGCATCGATGATCTGGGCGCCTCCGTGCGGATGACGAACACCGGGCGTGTTGCGGGGTTCATTTTTAGCGGTTTGCGGCCCGGGACCTACACGCTCACCGAGGTTCAGCCGCCGACCTACACCGACTGGGTGGACAACGTCGGCACGCATGGCGGCGTATTGGGCAATGATCAGATCCGGTTCATCATCGTGACCTGGGGCGATGACGCCAGGAGCTACACATTCGGCGAGCGCAAGTTCGGCATTATCGGCACGGTCTTTGCCGACCGCAACAACAACGGCGCCTATGAGCCCTATCCGCCGGTTGGAGATTCGGGAATCGCAGGGGCGATCATCTGGCTGACGGGCACAACGACACTCGGCAACCCTGTGCTGATGACTTTCACCACCGAATCCGGCGGCGCCTTCAACTTCCCTGATCTTCAGCCGGGCATCTACACCCTGAGTGAGACCCAGCCGGCCGGTTATGCTGATGGCATTGATGCGTTGGGCTCGCTGGGCGGGCTGCTCTCCAACGATCGCGTCACTGGCATCGTCATTGGCGATCATTCGTTCGGCCAGGGCTACACATTTGGCGAGCTCCCGCCCAGCACGTTGTCGGGCTACGTCTATGTCGACGCCAGCAATGACGGCTACCGCGGCGGATTCGGCGAGCCCGGCATCCCCGGCGTCACGATCACCCTGCAGGGCCAGAATACGCTGGGCGACCCCGTGCTGATGATTACCCGCACGAATGGGCTCGGCTACTATATCTTCCGCGGGATTCCCAACGGCAGCTATTCGCTGCTCGAGACCCAGCCCAACTTTGTCGATGGCATCGACCGGGCCGGCAGCGGCGCGGGCGGTGTCGCCCTGGACGACCTCATCGTCGGGATCGGCTTCAACATGATCGTCGACGCCAAGGAATACAACTTTGGCGAGCGGCCATCGGCCCTCTCCGGCCACGTGTTCTGGGATGAGAACGGGAATGCCGCCCGCGAGATCACGGAGACCGGACTCAGCCCGGCCACGCTTCTATTGCGCGGCACCGACTTCAACGGCCAGCCGGTCAACAAGACGACCAAGACCACCTTCGAGGGCTACTATGCCTTCGAGGCCCTGCCCGGGACGTACTGGATCCAGGAAGTTCAACCGTTTGGCTATCTCAATGGCGCCGCTCTGCCCGGAACCCTGGGCGGGGTGATCTCGGGGGCCAACATCATCACCAACATCGTGGTCGGCATCGGCGGGGCCGGCTCCGACTATGACTTCGCCGAGGTCGCCCCGACCGCTGTTGACATGGCCGGGGCGATGGGCCTCGACCTGGCCTTCCTGCAGAGCGCCTCGATGCAGACTGATCTGATCAACAAGGCCGGGGTCGGCTGGCCTGGTGTACCAGGCGCGCCGTTGCCGGGCGTGGCGACTCTGGCCGGATTCCCGACCAGCGGACCAACCTTCGCCTACCTGGGCACGGGCAACATGCTCTTTGCCGATCAGTCCAACTCCGGCCCCAACACATTCGGGCTGGGCGACTACGCCCGGCTGGCCCTGACCTTTACCGTGCCCACCACCGCGACCTGCATGTCGATGGACTTCGCCTTCTTCTCGGAGGAGTTCCCCGAGTTCGTCGGCTCGCAGTTCAACGACTACTTCGACGCGTTTGTCGATGGCCAGCCGATCGCCCGCGACCAGAACGGCAACCGGATCAGCATCAACTCGGTGTTCGGGGCGACCCCGGCCAACGCGCTCGGGACGACCTACGACGCGGCGACGCCGCGTCTTCGGTCGCGGGCGGCGCTTACGCCCGGGGCGACCAGCGTGATCACCTTCTTCGTCACCGATGTCAGCGACACGGCCTACGACAGCGCGGTCTTCATCGACAAGTTCACCTTTGGCCGGCCTGAAGGCGAGGCGTGCGTGCCCGGGGCCAATCTGCCGGTCGGGGTTGTGCTGACCAAGACCGTTGGACCCTGGCCTGAGACGGGCAATCCGGTGTGCGCCCTCTCGGATGCGATCACGGTGACGGCCGGGACCGATGTCGCCTACTGCTACCGGGCGACGAACACGGGTGAGTACACCCTGACGACGCACACCCTGGTCGACAGCGCATTTGGCCCGCTCTTCAGCCAGATGCCGCAGGAGCTGCTACCGGGCGAGACGTTTGAGTACATCATCAGCCGGGTGGAGACCCAGACCACGGTCAGCGTTGGCACGTGGACGGGCTACTACAGCGCAACGTTCGGGGCCGCGTCCAGCGACGTGACAACGGTGACAATCCCCGGCCCGATCATCACGCCCACGCCGTCGCCAGGCAGCGCCACCTTGCTGCTCATGCCGGGAAGCGCCCAGACTTACTACACCCAGCCGATCACGGTCGCGGTGATGATCTCGGGGGTGAGCAACCTGGGCGGCTACGAAGTTGCCCTGCGCTTCGACCCGAACCTGGTGACGGCGACCAACATTACCCAGGGCAGCTTCCTGACCAGCACTGGCCGCTCGATGATCGCGCTACCGACCCAGATCGGGCCAGACTCAGTGCGCTTTGGGGCGGGCACGATTGGCGCGGCGGCCGGCCCAAGCGGGAACGGGGCGCTGGCCTGGGTGAGGATCGCGCCGCGCGACGTGGGCACCGCGACCCTCACCCTGAGCAACACACTGGCGACCAACATCAGCGGGCTGACGATCAGCCTGACCAACCAGGGCGGACAGCTCTATGTGATTCACCCCGGCTCGGCGTATCTGCCGACTGTGCTGCGTTGACGAAAACACCCACCGGGATTGATATGCCCCGGCGAAGCCGGGGCATATCAATCCCGAAAACGGGTTTTGCTGAAAGCGCTATCTCTGCAAGGACACAAACTAGATGAAACCAACTTCATCCTCTCTTCTGACCGGCGCGGGCGCGGTCCGCGCGCTACTGGCAGCCGCCCTGCTGGCGGGGTCGTTCTCGTCGTCAGTGGGGGTGTCGCCCGCGGCGCAACCAGCGGGACCGCCCGAGTCCCCGCTCGCGGCAGCGACCCAGACGCCCCGGCTCATCCAGCGCATCCTGGCCGATGAGTTCGAGGCCCAGCCCGCGGAGAGCGGCGAGGCGGGGGAAATGCCGACCTTTCCGGATCGCGCGGCTGCGTATCGGCGCCTGTCTCTGCAAAATGAAAAGGGCGAAATCCCGCCCGATGCGCCCGGCAAAGCGAACGCTCTCTACGACATGTCCCGTCAGCGCACGCTGCTTTCGCCTTCGCGCGAGGTCGGCGGAATCAGCCCGGGCGCCTGGACGTTTGAGGGCCCGGACAACGTCGGCGGGCGAATCCGGTCAATCGCCATTCCGCAGGCCAGTCTCAATCGGCTGATAATTGGCGCAGCGGGCGGAGGCATCTGGCTCAGCACCAACAATGGAGGAAGCTGGGCGGCTGTCGCCGACTTTCTGTCCAATATGGCGGTGAACGCCATGGTCGCCGATCCCGCCCAGGGCAATGTCGTCTATGCCGGTACCGGTGAAGGGTTTGGCAATGCAGACGCGCAACAGGGTGACGGGATCTTCAAATCCATTGACTCCGGTCAAACATGGGCGCAAATGCCAGGGACTGGCTTCGTCACCCGGCCGGATTTTGCCTATGTCAACCGGCTCGCGATGCCCGCTGATGGCTCGTCTTTGCTTGCGGCGACCAGCACTGGTCTCTGGCGCACGACGAACGAAGGAGTCAATTGGTCGCGGCGGATCATCACAAGTCCCGTTCTTGATGTCAAAACCCATCCCACGGTGATTACGGCCGCGATCGCCAGCGCCTATGGCGGCGCCTGGTATTCGACGGATTCGGGCGAGTTCTGGAATTCTTCGGTCTTCACCCCGGCTTTACCCGCCAAGACCGGGAGCAGCGCAACGTGGGATCGCGTCGAAGTCGCTTTCTCGCCCAGCAACCCGATGATCGCATATGCCTCTGCCCAGAACAATAGGGGCCAGTTGTACAAAAGTGTTGACGGCGGTTATAGCTTCGTGCTGGTCAACAACGGAACGTTCTACCTCGGCGAGCAGGGCTGGTACGGCAATACGGTCTGGGTAAACCCAACGAACCCGAATGACGTTTTCCTCGGCGGTGTGGATCTCTATCGAACCACCAACGGCGGGGTCGGGATCAGCAAGATCACCGACTGGAGCAACTATCAGACGTATGGCACAACCGCCCACGCCGATCACCATGTCATCCTCTCGCCGCGCGACTACGACGGCGCAATCACCAAGACGATTTGGTTTGGCAACGACGGCGGGCTCTTTCGGGTTGACGACATCAACAGCATTAACCTCGGGATCACCCACTTTACGGACGCCGGCTTCACTCATGTCGACGGTCCAGGAATCACTCAGTTCTATGGCATTGGCGTGGGCAACGGCGGCGGCACAACCCGCCTTGTGGGTGGCGCACAGGACAATGGCACACTCGTCAAGATCGGTCCGCTTGCCTGGAAGCAATACTATGGTGGCGACGGCGGGTATGTCGCCGTTGACCCGGGCAATTCGAATTACGTCTATGGCGAATACGTAAACCTCAAGATCGTGCGCTCAAAAGATGGCGGCGCGAGCGAGGCGTCGACGATTGACAGAAGCGATAATGTTCCCGGCATCGGCGAAATTACCGATTCGCGCACCGACAATGCCTCGTTCATCGCGCCCTTCATCCTGGATCCAAATAACTCGAACACGATGCTTGCCGGCGGCGCGTCGCTTTGGCGCAGCACGGATGTTCGCACGGCATGGCAGTGGCCATCCTGGGTGGCGATCAAACCGCCGATCGCCAACACCGGATCATTCACGCCGTTGATCAGCGCAATCGCGGTCGCGCCGGGCAACTCCAGCGTGATTTGGGTGGGATATACGAATGGGGCGCTCTACAAGACCACGAACGGTTTGTCACCCACGCCTGGCTGGACGCTCTTTATTGCGCCAAATCTGCCAACGAGTCGAATGGTCACCCGCATTGTCCTCGACCCGAGCAGTCCGTCTGTCGCTTATGCAATGTATGGCGGGTACTCACCCGACAACTTGTGGCGCACGACTGACGGTGGAACGAATTGGGCGCAATGGACGGGAACCGGCGGCAATTCCATTCCTGCCGTACCTGTGCGCACTCTAGCGATACACCCGCACGACACCGCCTACATGTATGTCGGAACCGAGGTTGGCGTGTATGCCAGCAGTGACGGCGGCGCGAATTGGGGTGTTCCTGCGGACGGCCCGGCCCACGTTGCCATCGATGAGATGGTCTGGCTCGGACAGAAACTCCATGTCGGCACACATGGCCGCGGCGTGTTTTCGATTTCTCCAAACATTCCCGGACTGCCGACCGCAACGCCCATTCCCACCCCCACACCGACAGGCACCGCCACGCCTCCGGCCGCATGCGCGGTCCCGGCCCCGAAAGGAAGCTACACCTTCAACCTGGTCGCCCAGACCGGCGACCAGGGGATGCTGGAAATCTACAACGAAGTTTCCATCAACGACAAGGGTAATGTGGCCTTTGCCGGGCGCCTGGGCAGCACCGACGCCATCTACGTCGGCAGCAATTACACCAACGTCCGCAAGCTCACCCCCACCGAGGGCTATTACACATACTTCTGGCCCGGTGGACAGATCAACAACTCGGACGAGATCATCGCCCGTGACTATGCCAATGGGTACCGCTTCAACAGGATTTGGAACGGCTCTCCGGGGAGTGAGGGGCTCTACACGCTCCTGCCGGGAGGATCAACCCGCTCCATGCTCGCGTATGGCAGCATCAACGACAACGGGATGGTCGTCTACCCCTATCTCCAGCAGAATAATCCCAGCCTGGCCGGCCTGGCTGCATATCCGTCCAACGCATCCATCGGCGCGCAGGTTGGATCGCTCCGACCGGTGCTCTCCAACAACGGCAACGCCGTTGTTCGGATGAGCGACCTGGATTCCTCTGCGATTGCGATGTACGCCCCCAACTTCACCAGCAATACCTCGATTGCCGGGGATGCCTTCGCAAAAAAGGGCCGCTGGTCGAGCATCTCGGGCGAGTCTGAAGCGGTCAGCTTCTACGGTGATTTCGCCAGTCCCTCCGGCGTCGGCGGCGGACCGGGCGGCGGCAATCCGGGCGAGGGCACCTTTATCTCGCTCGACCGTGCCGCAATCCCCGGCCTCACCGGCGGACGTGAGCTGTATCGCATCACCGGCCAGGCCTGCAATGGCAAACTCGATCCGGGCGAGGCGCACAACGATGTGAATGGTAACGGCGTCGTCGATCCCAACGAGGATTCCGGCTTCATCTTCCACTACGACATCGAGAAGCGAGTAGCCATCAACCGCAAACTGCTCGGCGACAAGCGCCGGATGAACATCGCCTTTGTCGCCAACGATGTCAAAGGCCAGGCCGTCTTCCAGAGCGACATCATCCTGCCCTATACCGTTTCGCCCACGCTGCCGGTCACCCCCACGGTCAACACTTATCGCGTCATCGGCGTGGGCGATGTCATCACCGGCGTCAACGGCGCGGTCAAGGACCTTCAGATTGGTGAACGCCTGACCAAATATGGCGAGGTCGTGATCTGGATCAAAACTGACGCCGGGACAGAAGCCATCGTCCGGGCGGCCCCCCAGATGCGCCGGCCGGTCGTCCTCATCCCGGGCCTGCTCGGCACCGGCCCGCAACCGGGCGACACGGTTTGGTACCGAGTCCGCGGCTTGCCGCCCCATGCGCTCGCGCTCGATCCGATCCTCGGAACGTACGATGATCTGGTCCAGACCCTGACCAACTTCGGCTATCAGAAGGACCGCGACCTCTTCATCGTCAACTACGATTGGCGCCTGCCGCCTGCGCCGCGCGACGCCGCCATCGACGGCTACATCAGCGACCAAACGGCCGACGCCATCGTCGACGCGACGTATACCAGCGGCCTGGACTACCTCGGCGCCGAACTCAAGAAGGCGGCCAACGCCTGGAAGTACTTTCATCCCGGCGAGCCCGACCTCGACGCCGTCGATGTGATCGCCCATGACGCGGGCGGTCTCATCGCCCGGGCCTATGTCCAGAGCGACGCCTATGGCGGCCCCATCACGCCCGAGCCCCTCTCGGACGGCTCGCCCGGGCCGTCGACGCTGCCGAAATTCCGCAACCTCATCCTGGCCGGGGTGCCCAACATGGGCGACACCCGCTCGTGGAGCGGCATGATCGACAACTGGCGCGACAACGCCGTCATGCGCTTCCTGCTCTCGCGCCTGGTTTACGCCGAGTATCTGTATGTGCAGACCAAGGAGACCAATTCGATCTCCGGGCCTGAGTACGCCATTACCGCTGGCGCGTTGGCGACGGACACCGTCCTGCGCAACCGCGACTTCATCAGCCGGTACGTGCCGACCCTGAACAGCATGCTCGCCACCTACCCCTTCATCGGGTCGGACGACAGCGGCGCCGCGCTACAGGGCCTCGCGGCCATCACCGATGGGCTGAAGTACGCCAATGGGCTGCTCCTGGACCTCAATGCCGGACAGGGCGTGCCGCCGGCCTCGTCGACCAACATCATCGCCGCCTCGCTGACCGGAAAGCTGTATGTCTTCGCGGGCTCGCAGACCGACACCTCGCTGTGGGCGCGCCAGCGGAACGCGCCGACGGAAAGCTGCATGGCGATGACGTCCAACACCCTGGCAAGCGTCCAGCAGGTTCGCGATTGGATCAACGCCGTGGCCTCGCCCGATGCGCTTCAGCAGTTGCAGATCATCCTGGCCCGGATCGAGTTTGTCCTGAATGCGGTTGGCGTCGGTGGCACGACCGGCAAGGCCGCCGCCTCGGACATCCTGCCCTTCAATGACTTCGTCGGCCGCTGCGCCGGATCCGGCGAAATCTGGTCAGCGACCCAGAAGAGCGTACCCGCCGACGCGAGCTTCGACATGCGCTTCGCCAAGCGCGGAGATGGCACCGTTTCGTTTGGCTCCGCCACGGGTCCGTTCATGAATGCCGGCGGGCAGCCGGTCCATGCCAAGTTCGTGATCTCCGAGTTTGTCGGCATCCAGCATCTGCCCCTGATGTACGACATGCGCACCCAGACCGCGATGCTGGGCATACTCAACGTTCCGAACATCAATCCCGCCTTTGTGTCGACCAGCAAACACAAGACCTCGGCGGCGATCTATACCCAGACCTATCAATCGATGGGCGCCTTCCTGGTCAACGAGGAGGGTGTCTTCGACCAGAACCTGAACCCGCAGCAGGCGGGCGCGGTCCAGCAGGCCCTCCTGTATGCCCGCGGCATCTTCCAGAGTGCTCTGGAGGCCCAGGGTTGGTGGTCATCGGTGATCTTCGATCCGGTCGATGGCTATGTTACCGATGAGCTCGGGCGACAGGTCGGTTACTCCGACGCGGAGGGCGCAAAGAATGCCATTCCGGACAGCTACTGGATCGGCGATGGCGCCGGCAGCGGGGTCGCCTTCATCAACGGGCATCGGCCCATGTCGCTGACCATCCACCTGACCGGCCGCGGCGAGCCCTTCACCGTCGACGCCGCCTTGCATGGCCCGGGCGGCTTCACCCGCACGGTGACGACCGGCACGCTCGCGCTCGGGGCAACCCGGATCATCACGCTCGAGATCCCGCCCGAGATCGGCGTGCAGGACTATGCGTGGCCGTACATGGACTACCTCACGCCGACCGAGGCCATGACGGTCGCCCTCTACGACAACCTGGATGTCACGCTGGTCGTCACCGATGACAGCGGCGCGGTCGAGACCCGCCTGTTCTTCGATGTCGATGGTTCGGGCCTCATCACCGGACCGGACGAGAGCCTGATTGCCGCGCAAGGCCTGAGCGACACCTTCAGCGCGCGGTTCTGGACCCTCGACGGGCCGACCGGCGTGCGCGAGTTGGTCGCCATTGCCCGCGATCCGTTTGGCAATGTCAATGTCTACAGCCGGACGGTCGTCATCGTTAGTCCGCAGCACCCGCGCCCGACCTCGACGCCCACCCAAACCCGCGCGCCGACGCTGACGCCGGTGCCGACCAACACCCCAACGGAGACGCCGACCGCGACCCCAACACGCACACCGACCCCAACGCGCACGCCGACCCCGACCCGCACCCATACGCCGACCCCGACAGCGACCGGCACCCCCGTGCCGGGCTGCATCGGCGACTACACCGGGCCGGGCAACCTTCCCAACGGTTACATCCAGGTGGATGATGTGCAGATGATCGCCTACCGTTGGAGCGCCCAGCCGGGCAATCCGCTGTATGAGGCCAGATTTGATCTGAATGCCTTGGTGGGAGTGGACATTCAGGACGTGCAGACCATCGCCGGGCGCTGGAACACCGATTGCAATCTGTGGGCGCTCCGGCGCGCCCCCCAGACGTCGGGGCTGAGCGCGCTGTCGCTGGTGGTAGAAGGCGGGCCGGACGGGCCGGTCACGGCCACGATCTGGGCCCTGGATGTGTTCAACCTGGGCGCCTTCCAGCTTGGGCTGACCTATCCGGCCGGGCTGAGCGTGGCCTCGATCGATCTCGGCGCGTTCGTCACCCAGAGCGGGCGCTCGTTCTTCCCGCTGACCGAGGACGACCACGCGGGCGCGCTGAGCGTGGCCGCCTTCAGCCTGGGCGCGTCGCCGGCCGGTCCGTCGGGCACAGGCCCGATCGCGCGGGTGGTCTTCGCGTCAACCGGCGCAGCGGGCAGCCTGGCGTTGACCGAGGGCGCGCTGAGCGACATCACCGGACAGGCGATCAGCGGCCCCGCCGCGCGTGCGTATCTGCCGATGGTTGGGCGGTGACGCCTGTTTCACTGCGTTACTTGTGGATCCCCGTCATCCCCGCGCAGGCGGGGAGTTCGCGTGGGATGACGGCGTTGAGGGGGGCGCTGATGGGCTTACGCTTTCGCGTGGGATGACGGTGTTGAGGTGGGTGCCCCTCCCTGCGCCGTCATTCCCGCGTGTTTCACGGCGATACTTGTGGATCCCCGTCATCCCCGCGCAGGCGGGGAGTTCGCGTGGGATGACGTGCGGGTGGGGTAGGGGCGG
>JBDSIP010000130.1:0-12673 GCA_039917915.1 Thermoflexales bacterium | reverse complement strand
GGCTACTACAGGTACATCCGGTAGTAAGCGCATCGCCTGCTCCAGGATGGCGACATCCACCGGGTTGTGTAGAGGCGCCAGGTCTTTCAATGAGCGCAGCTCGTCGAGCACAGAGGCAGTGATGCGCGTCGGCTCTACCAAACGTGCGCCGCCATGCACAACGCGACATCCAATTGCGTCAATCGTCAGCGCAGCTCTGGCATTCTTACCAGTGTTGGCGAGAAGCTGCCGGATGATGTGTTTCACTGCTTGCGCTGGGTTTTTCGCTTCAACCGTCGTACTTACGGTTTTTTGCGTCCCCGCAAACAGGGTTAGCTTGGATTGTGGCGCTCCAACCGGCTCAATACTCCCGCTCGCTAAAACCGTTGCAGAATCCGCCGTGGAAGATGCGTTATTCACATCGGGCATCTGATACAAGCCAAACTTCAGGGTGGAGCTGCCGGGGTTGAGAACAAGGAAATTCAATATGGCCACTTCCAGTCGCGAATCTCCGGCATGTCATCGCCGTGTTTACGAATGTACTGCGTGTGCTCAAGCCGCTTGTCGCGCATCAGTTGTTTCACATGCGCGCCAATTCGTTTAAGCTTCGGCACGCGGTCAATCACATCCATCACAAGGTGGAAGCGATCCAGATCGTTTAAGACGACCATGTCGAAGGGGGTGGTTGTCGTTCCCTCTTCTTTGTATCCCCGTACATGCATGTTCGTGTGGTTCGTGCGCCGGTAGGTCAATCGGTGAATCAGGGTGGGGTAGCCGTGAAAGGCAAAGATAATCGGCTTATCGGTTGTAAAGAGTGAATCGAAGTCCACGTCAGAAAGCCCGTGTGGATGTTCGCTCTCCGGCTGAAGCGTCATCAAATCAACGACATTGACGACGCGAACTTTCAATTCGGGGAAGTGCTGGCGGAGAATATCCACGGCAGCCAGCGTCTCCAAAGTAGGCACGTCGCCCGCGCAAGCCATCACCACGTCGGCTTCTGCCGGCGTGTCGTTGCTGGCCCACACCCAGATGCCGATGCCAGCGGTGCAATGTTTGACGGCTGCGTCCATATCGAGGAATTGCAGCGCGGGTTGTTTGCCAGCGACAATGACGTTGACGTAGTTACGGCTGCGCAGACAGTGATCGGTGATGGACAGGAGCGTATTGGCGTCGGGTGGCAAGTACACGCGCACGACTTCCGCTTTTTTGTTGATGACGTGATCGAGAAAGCCGGGGTCCTGGTGGCTGAAGCCGTTGTGATCCTGTCGCCAGACGTGCGAGGTGAGCAGGTAGTTGAGCGAAGCGATAGGCCGTCGCCAGGGGATGTGGCGCGTCGTCTTCAACCACTTGGCGTGCTGGTTGAACATCGAATCAATGATGTGGATGAACGCTTCGTAACACGAAAAGAAGCCGTGACGCCCGGTCAGGAGATAGCCTTCGAGCCAGCCCTGGCACATATGCTCGCTTAAAACCTCCATTACACGACCATCTGACGTGATGTGATCGTCGGTAGGCAGGATCGTGGCGGTGGAAACACGGTCGGTCACTTCAAAGAGCGCGTTGAGACGGTTTGAATTGGTCTCATCCGGGCCCATCACGCGGAAGTTCCGTGACTCTTGATTGAGCTTCATGACATCGCGCAAGAATTGTCCCATCACACGCGTCGCCTCGGCCTCGACTGTGCCAGGCGCCAGCACTTCAACGGCGAAGTCGCGGAAATCCGGCATCTTTAAATCTTCGAGCAGCAAGCCGCCATTGGCATGTGGATTGGCTCCCATGCGCCGTTCGCCGCTCGGCGCTAATTCAGCCAACTCAGCCTTCAACTTCCCGTTCTCGTCGAAGAGTTCTTCGACCTTGTAACTGCGCAGCCATTCTTCAAGCTGCTTCAGGTGTTCGGGTTTGGTGGCCAGTTCTGCCAATGGGACTTGATGGGAGCGAAACGAGTTTTCAGTTGGCAGGCCATCTACAAACTTCGGCCCGGTCCAGCCTTTCGGTGAACGCAAGATAATCATCGGAAATTGCGGGCGCTGCGAAAACCCATTCTCACGCGCATCTTTTTGAATCGCTTGAATCTCGGCGATGACGGTATCAAGTGTGGCGGCCATGAGTTGATGCATCGTAATGGGATCGTCACCCTCAACAAAGTAGGGTTTGTAGCCGTAGCCAACTAAGAGGCTCTCCAGTTCGTCGTGGCTGATCCGAGCCAGCACTGTGGGGTTGGCTATCTTGTAGCCGTTCAGATGCAGGATCGGGAGAACCGCGCCATCGCGCGCCGGATTTAGGAATTTATTGGAGTGCCAGCTTGTGGCCAGCGGGCCTGTTTCCGCCTCTCCGTCACCGACGACGCAGACTGCAAGCAGGTCTGGATTGTCGAAGACGGCGCCGTAAGCGTGAAGGAGCGCGTAACCGAGTTCCGCCCCTTCGTGAATCGAACCGGGGGTTTCGGGGGCGGCGTGGCTGGGGATGCCGCCGGGAAATGAGAACTGTTTGAACAGCTTCTGCAAGCCTTCGGCATCTTGCGAGATGTTGGGATAGAACTCGCTATAGGTTCCCTCGAGATATGTGTTGGCGATGACGCCGGGGCCACCGTGTCCCGGACCAGCCAGAAAGATCGCGCCCAAATCATGCAGCTTGATGAGGCGATTGAGATGCAGGTAGATAAAATTCAACCCCGGCGTTGTTCCCCAATGACCAAGCAGCCTGGGCTTGACGTGTTCGAGCTTCAGCGGCTCGCGCAAAAGCGGATTGTCGTACAAGTAAATCTGCCCGACGGAGAGGTAGTTTGCCGCGCGCCAGTAGGCGTGCATCCGTCGCAATTCTTCGGCAGACAGGGGCAGTGTTTCTTTCATTTCAATCGTAGTCATCGTTTCTCCTCGCGCTTCGCATCGGTCTTTAGAACGAAGCCATGGCGGCGCGTAAAAATTAGGTTTCCCGTGATAATCAAAGTGAGCGCAATGAGCAACGCTCCGCTCAGAAAATACGGCGCATTCATCGGCCAGACAAACAGTACGCTGCCCCGCAGCGGTCCACCCGCCTGACCGAGACTATTGGCGGCACTCTGAACGCCGAAGGACACGCCCGTGCGCTGCTTGCTGCTGCGTTTTGCTATGAGGGCCGACAGATTCGGGGCGATAAAGGCCATACCCAATGAGAGCAGCGCGACAAAGGCAAACACCAGGAACTTCGTCTGCGCCGTCGCGAGCAACGCGATACCTGTTCCCATCAAAGCAAAACCGACGCCGATTTGAATGATCTCGGCGACTTTCCAAGCGAGAAAGCCGACCGCTCCAGCCTGAAAAACGGACATCACGCCGCCGCACGCGACAAAAACGATCCCCACTTTAAGCGGAGTATCGCTAAACTTTGCCTGGGCGAAAAGCGCGAATGTGGACTCAAACATTGTCAGCCCGAATTGCCCGGCGAACGCCAGCGCGAGCAGCGGCGCCAAAGTTTTGACCAATGCCGACCAATTCGTTTTCGTCATCTTGGACATCTCGCCCGACGCAGTCTTGGGCAGCGATTCTGGCAGTCAACGCAACGCGGATAATCAATTCGTCGTTCATACCTGCCTCCTCTACAGCGTCTCATCCAGCCAATCAAACAGCACCTGATGCAGCAGCGTCATATTTCCAATCTGGCAGTGTTCCTCTGCGCCTTCTTCTTCCGTGAACACACGCAGCGTTTTGGGTGCCTTCAACGCGGCGAAGAGCATGTCTAACTGCTCTTGAGGGGCAAAATGATCTTTTGCGCCGTGCAAAATCAGAGTAGGCTGTTGGATCAGGCTCGCCACTTCTTTGAGTGAATAGCGCTTCATTTCACGTTTGAGTTCGACGGGATTCTGCGCGCCAAGCACCCACATTCCGGTCTTTACCGACCAACGCAGTTCGCTGTTGAAACGCTCTGCCAAATGGAGCACAGCTTGGAGGCCCGATGGTGACTTCCACTGGCCTAAAAGCCTGAGCAACGGTTTGGTTCTGCTCTGGGTTGCCCAAAAATCGAACATTACGCCGTGAATAATCAACGCTTTCACACGCGGTTCAAACGCCGCCGCACGCGCCGCGTAATAACCACCCAGGCTCGTTCCCATCAAGGCGATGCGCTCGCGATCCACTTCCGGGCGTGTCAGCAAATAATCCACCGCCGCGCGCACCGGGACTTCATAATCGGATCGTGCGGGCATATGTTCCATGCGTAGCGGTTCTCCCTGTCCGGGTCCTTCAAAGGTGAGGACGTTGTAGCCGCGCCGCAAGGCTGCGGCCGCCGCAAAAAAGTACAACTCTTCGCCGGTCGAATCGAACCCGCCGAGTGAGAGCAAGGTACGCTTCGGCGCGTGGGAATCATCGGCGCGATAAAAATAGCCCGGCAGCGTCGTTCCTTCGTAGGGAATGCTGACCCGCTCGGCACACAACCCAGACAATTCAAGAAATTGCCAGAAGGTGGTGCGGCTTTTCTCGAACGCAACCATGCGGCGCGGATCGCTGGGCGCAAGGAAAAACTCCGCCGTGCGATAGTAATTGCTTGCCCGCAAGAATGACTGCCCCGCGCTGACGCGATGTCCATTTTGAAGTGCGTCAACGGCAAGCGCCTCGATACGCGCCGCCGTGCGCTGCCATGCGATATGCCAGCTTTCAAAATCGCCTTCACGAATCTGCTTTGCCGTCGCGAGCACTTCGCCAATTTCTGAACCGCCGTACAGCCCGTAACTTGCCGTCCGCAGAAGTTCAAAGGAAAAGGTTTGATCGGTAAAATGCAGTTTCATCATTCAACTCACTTGGCGCCAATTTCTTGAATCAACGATGCTTTGCCAATATTGTTCTTTACTGCGCCTGATGCGTTCCCGCTGCCTTCGCGCCCAATGTCCGCGAAAGAAAATGGTAGATGGGGACGAACATTTAGACCTTGGCTTCCGGTGGGTCAGCGAATACACCAAGAGGCAGATGCTCCGGCATGTTAAGGCGTGCCACGCCGATCCGGTTGTCGGCCATGCCGTAATAAACGTCGAAGCGGTTCGGTGAGCCAATATCCTTGCGTCGGTCGATGGCGGTGGGAAACACGACGTTGTCGATGATTCCTTGTCGTTCCTGGGGTAACTCAGGTGTCAGCACTGGCTCCGGTGAGCGATAGCGGATGATGTGTGGCTGCTCTTCCGAGAGTAGCATGACCCCTGCCGAGTAGCGCAGATGACGTCCTTCGTTGTTCGGCGCCACAATTTCGCTCACGCCGTGGTAAAAGATCAGCCAGCCGTGTCGGGTCAGGATAGGCGGACTACCACCGCCGATTTTGAGTCGCTCCCAAGGCGCCGCAGGAGCGGCCAGCCGGTGGTGTGAGCCAAAGTGGCAGAGATCATACGGCTCAGCCTTCGCCATGCTGGTTGAGCAATAGGAAATCCAGATACTTTCCCGCTGGAGATCCAGCCTGCGGGATGCTGGGTCGCGTGCTGTTTCCTCCGGACGAGTACCGGGAAAAAGCGGACGGTGGAGAATGGCCATTGATGGTTGTCCGAATGGATCTGTGATGGCGATAGGGAAAATACTGCTGTCCTTATTATCGATGCCGTCGAATTCAAGGCCATCATATGGCTGGAACGTAGCCAGCCCCAAGCGCTGCCAATGCAAAAGGTCTTCGGATATTGCCAGGGCGATTCGTGGGCCTGCCGAAGAATGTGCCGTATAAGTCATTACATAGCGCTGGAGCGGTTCGACAAAGGTGATACGCGGATCCTCGCAGCCGCCGCTGCCGTTGGGCCGCAGCTCGTAATCCGCTTCCGGCTCCAGCGCGATGCCGAGCCGCTCGACTCCGACCGGGTCGCCAGCTTCATTAAACCGCACCCGCGTTATGCCAATGCGCGAATGATTGCCCGCCGCGACGAGCCGCGGAAAAAGGTAAAGCTGACCATCGAGGCCACGGGCCGCAGCAGGGTTCAGGACGCCTTCGACCTCAAGGGCATTGCTCGGCTCCGGCTCCATAACCAATCCAACGCGATGCAATCGAAATTCATTCATGTCATCCGTACTCTTCACAAAATTGCATACATTCAACTCAATTAAGCGTTATGTGATTCATGTGTGAGCGCGCATCCACCGGACCGCTCTGCCGCGAACGCCAACGTGATGGACGCGAAGCCGTGCAAGCACAAATACTGCATTGTCCATCGCTTAACGCTCACTACGTTTCGCGCGAGACGAATTAGCCTGCTTTCTGCCGGGGTTGCGTTCTGTCTGATCGGTTGAGCCAAACCAGCGCCGTCCGTCGCGGGCGAGCAATTTATCTGCCGAAACCGGCCCAGGAGAGCCGGCGGCGTAGTTGGGGAAGGCGAATGCCTTCTCCGCCTCCCAGCATTTGATGATCGGCTCGACGATCGCCCACGCCGCTTCCACTTCATCCGCCCGCGCAAAGAAGGAAGGGTCGCCATGCAGGCAATCCAGCAGGAGCCGTTCATAGGCCGATGGTGACTCCGTTGCGCCGGGTTCGTCACTTTGGCAGTAGTCGAGATTGATGGATTGCAGCCGCATCGCCTGTCCTGGTCGCTTCGCTTCAACGCGAATGACGATGCCTGCGTCAGGCGAGACATTGACGATGAGCAGGTTGGGGCGCACCGACCCGTCAGCTTTGCCGCTCAAGCTCCACGGTGTATGCGGCGCAGGCTTGAACTCGATCACGATCTCAGTCGCATGCTTCGCCAGGCGTTTGCCCGAGCGCAGGTAGAAAGGAACCCCGGCCCACCGCGAATTGTCAATATAGAGTTTGAGCGCAGCGTAGGTCTCTACCTGAGAGTCCGCCGCCACCTCCTCCTCTTCCCGGTATGCGGAAACGCGCTTGCGGGCGATAGCGCCCGCGGCGTACTGTCCGCGCACGGTGTCGCGTTCAACTTCAGCCGGCCTGGTCTGTCTGACGGCGCGCAGCACTTTCGCTTTTTCATCACGCACGGCGCGGGGGTTCCATTCAGCCGGCGGCTCGATGGCGACAAGCGCGCACAATTGCAGCAGATGGTTTTGGAGCATGTCGCGCACAATGCCGGCGGTTTCAAAGTAACTGCCGCGCCCTTCCATGCCGAGCGTTTCAGCCGCCGTGATCTGGACGTGATCGATGTAGTTGCGATTCCACACGGGTTCAAAGATGCTGTTAGCGAAACGCAGGGCAAAGAGGTTTTGCACGATCTCTTTGCCCAGGAAATGATCAATGCGAAAGATATCGTTTTCAGTGAAGCGACGGGTAATGTCGGCATTGAGCGCGCGGGCGGACGCGAGATCGCGCCCGAAGGGTTTTTCGATGATGAGGCGCGCCCAGCCGCCCGCGGCGGGTTGGTAGGACTGACCGGCGAGTCCTGCATCACTCAGATGGTTCATGATCGGCGCGATCAACTCAGGCGGCGTGGCAAGGTAGAAGAGTCGTCGGCTGCCGGTGCCCGTTTCGCGCTCACCCTGTTCGAACCTGCGTGTAAGCTCTGCATAGCCTTGCAAGTCATCGCCATCGTAAGCAGCCGAGAGGTAAGACAGACGTGCGGCGAACGCCGCCCACGCCTTCTCGTCGCCGGCTTTGGCGTCGCGCAGCACTGCCTCGCGCATCCGCTCGCGGAACTCGTTATCCGTCAGCTTGCTGCGCGCATAGCCGATTACGCGAGACTTCGGCGATAGCAGACCGCGCCGCGCAAGGCGAAAGATGGCGGGCATCACAAGCCGTTGCGTCAGATCGCCCGAAGCGCCAAACAGCACCAAAGTAAAAGGTTCAGGAACGCGGTCTGAGTCCGCTGCGGCGCCTTGCTCTCGCTCATTCGTTATTACAGGGTTCTTTATTGGCATCATTGACCACCCGATTGGGTCTGTTTTTCCGGCACACCGGGCAGCTGCTCCTGGAGAGTGGCCAGCACGTGGTCTGCACCCGCCGACCGCAGCGCCTCGACCGAGTACTTGCCGGTAGCAACACCGACGGCGATCGCACGCGCGGCATGCGCCGCTTCGATGTCATGCGGCGTGTCGCCAACGACGAGCACGCGAGTGGGTTCCGTGGGGTGACCGTGGAGTCGGCCGCAGCGGTCGATCGCCATTCGCGTGAGCTCGCCGCGATCGCTTGAGTCGGATCCGTAGCCGCCGAATAAAAAGAATCGGTTGAGACCGGCCCGGGCCAGCTTGATATGCGCCGCCGCATCTAACGCCCCGGACACAAGCCCGAGCATAATGCCGGCATCGACCAATCTCGGGAGCAATGCCGCCACTCCAGGCATCACTCGATAGCCAGGCGATAGCTCCACCTCTTTCACCAGCTGCTCGAGGTAGGCGCCCAGCAACCGCGCCATCTCCTGATCCGTGGGTTCCCGGCCGAGCACGCGTGCGAAAGTTAGACGGCCCACTTCCGGGTCGGTCATCCCGGCCTCGGTAAATTGTCCGATGTCGGCCGGGATGCCATGCAGGCGATTGAACGCGTCCCGCCAAGCCCTGGTCCCGGCGCCTCCGGTCGAGATCAGGCAGCCGTCCACGTCGAAGAGGATCGCCAATATCTGATCGTTGTGTTCGTCATCCATCATTCATGGTTCCAATCACTGCATAACCGCCGAATTCGTTGCGTAACGCGGTAATCACCTTCGCGCCAAATCTGTCTTCCTGCTGCGAAGGATTCTCGCTCATTTCCATTACTCCCTAAAGATACCGATCACATTGTCCAGAAGATTCAGGGCTGCTGGGCGATCCCGTTGAAACGAGTTACGGCCAATGATGGAGCCGAACCCGCCGCCCTCGCGAATCGCCCGAACTTCGTCGTACAGGGTGGCGTCATCGGTCCTGGCCCCTCCGGAGAAGATGACGATCCGACGGCCATTGAAGGCGCTCTGGATCACATGCCTCACCCGCTCGGCAAGCGTCGCGCGCGGGACATGTTGCTCCTCGTAAACTTTCCGCGTTTCTTCAAATTCCAGTGTCGCCGTCGGTAGCTTCACCTTAATGATGTGCGCCCCGAGTTGCGCGGCAATATGGGCTGCATAGGCCGTTACGTCCAGGGCTGTTTCGCCTTCTTTGCTGATTCCCCCTCCGCGTGGATACGACCAGACCACCACCGCCAGCCCGGCTGCTTTGGCTTCTTCGGCCAGTTCCCGCAACTGCTCATACTGCAATCGCCGCTCAGAAGTTCCAGGATATATCGTGTAACCAACAGCCACGCAACCCAGGCGCAGCGCATCGCGGACAGATGCCGTTTGCGCACCCAACGGGTCCGCCTCAGGATGCAACACATCGTGGCTATTCAATTTGAGGATGAGTGGCACTTGTCCCGCAAACTCTGCGGCCCCAGCCTCTAAAAATCCCAGCGGGCTTGCATAAGCGTTCAAGCCTGCATCAATCGCGAGCTGGAAATGATAAAGCGGATCATAGGCCGGGGGATTCGGCGCGAAGCTCCGCCCCGGACCGTGTTCAAAACCTTGATCGACCGGCAGGATTACCATCCGACCTGTACCGGCCAATCGTCCGTGATTGAGCAGCCGATAGAGGTTGGTCAACACGCCGGAGTTTTCAGTCCGATACCCACTGAGAATCTCGCGAATTCGATCGCTCATCATTCTTCTCCTTCTTTGCTCATCCGGATTCGATAAGGATTGACGGTAGCCATCGTGCCCATGCGACTCGCCAATCACGCGACCAATACTGTCGCCTCATACAATCAGTGGATTCCAATTTCCATAGGTATTCTTAATCTTGCCCGGCGCAACGCTCAGGGCAATGATGAGCAGACCGATAATCAGATCATTGATGCTCGCAGTCAGCGTTGCCCCGCCGAGCAGCCACGGCAACACGATAATGCCGAGCGCGAGCGCGATATTGATAAAACGCGCCGCGCGCGTTACTTCCGCGCAGGCGATAATGGCAACCGTCACGACCAGCGCACCGAGGATGTGATCGCTATGCGCGGCTCCATTCTGAGTTTGAAAGACAGCGGGCGCCGCCATGAGCCACGCGCCGAATGCGGCGCTCACGAGCAGATTCCACGGCACGGTTGCGCCCCAGAACATCTGGCGCGGGTGCGTCGTCTGCGGGCGTTGCGGTATCAGGTTATCGCCCAATGCATCGCCACCAAGCCAGAAAGTGCGCCAGACTGATTTGCCCGCGCGACGGGTCTGCATCAAGAACTGGAGCATCGCAATCACTTCATCAAGTGAGAGCGCAACCATCAGCAACATAAAGAGCGCAGACAACAAACAGGCTGCGCACCAAGCTCCGACCATTACCGGCTGCAAAATGATCAGCCCGACACTGACGATGCCCAGCGGCACCACCATAAATCCAAAGATGGCCACCATCCAGGGCATCGTGCGCCAGCGGCGCGGGTCGCCCATAAAACCCGATAGGAGTTCAATAAGATAAGTGAATGCGCCCAATCCGGCGTCGGAGATAGGAAAGGATTTCGAGACCGTCGAGGTAAGAACCTGGACCGTGCCATAGCCAAAAATCGGATCCCACGCCCATGAGATATGCCCCAACTGGTACGCCGACATGTAGCGAGCCAAGAAAAAACTTAACAGGGCAAGCGTCAGGATCGGCGCACGCTGCTGCCAGGACGACGGGTTGTACGACCAGCCGAGTGGTACTTCCGGTCCCGGCATTCGCATCATCATCGGGACCAGCACGGCAAACACAATCACCAGCGCGCCAACGAGGGTCCCATTGGCATACGCGGCAGCGTCGGGTGCCCAAAAGGCGAGCGGGGCGAAAGCCAGCCACACGCCCACAAATGTGTTCGCCCACGCGGCCCAGGCGCGCCCCGTGCGGAAGGCAATCACCGCGAGGGTTACCACTAGAATGCCGCTAAGCACGTCGCTCCAGGTCAGCGCTACACTGCGATAGCCAAGTGTAAACGGGCTGACGATCAACCACGCGCCCAAGATGAGAAGTGGAATCTGTGACCAGCGCGCCATCGAGACCATGCTCCCCATCATTTTGCCGGTTTCAGGCATCTTTGTTTGAGCTGCCTTCTGTGCGCTCTGCAGTTCCTGGTAGACCTGCGCTTCGCGGTGCAGCAGCAGGCGCGGGAGTTCAAGCGCCAACTGTCGATGTTCTTGCTCCATCTTCATCATCTCGACGTGCGCCCGCGGATCGCGCACCATCAGGTCTTGCGCCTTCGCATCCTCGTGTTTCTGCGCGGCCACTTCGCGTTGATAAGCCTGTTCCAACTGCGCTTGCTGCGCGCGCATCTTTTCGAGCTGCAACGCTTTGGCGCTGACTGCGTCGTTGGCTGGCGCAGAACCAGCCATGGTCGACATGTCGTGCATTGACGGCTCAGACCTATCCATCGAACCAGCCGCGCTTGCGTCTGGCCCCGCCATATTCGACATGTCATGCTTTGACGGTTTTGCCATATCCATCGCGCCAGCCGCGCTCGCCTCTGGACTGGCCATACTCGACATATTATGCTTGGATGTTTCAGGCGCTGTCTTTGCGCCAGCAAGAGGCGCCTTCGGACCGCTCATTTCTGACATATCATGCTTCGTCATGTCATTGTCCTTTTATACTATTTTCCGGCGCGTTCGTGGTGTTTATCATCCGCCGCACTTGTTCACCCAATTGCATCAATTCATGCGGCTGCAGTTCCTTGGCCCGATCACCCACAGGCACGGGCGCCAGTTCTCGCAGCCATAGGGGCAGCTTGATGTCATTTTCGCGGTACCATGTCCATGGATCGGCTTTGAGCGGTGGAATCATTTTCGCCAGTGTGTCGCGCAAGGAGTGCCTGGGCCGCCAATCCAATACGGTCCGGGCGCGCGCGATGTCAATTTCGATGTTATCGTCAGCGAGATCAACCATCCATGATTTGATAAAGGGCGATCGGCCCAGTGGCAGTTTCTCCTGCGCCCATACGCCCGCTTTGGCTAATATCTTGGGGATGGAGCGCGTTTTCCATTCCACACCGTGGATCAACTGTCCGAGGGCGCGCTGCAACTCATCGTAACTGAGCGAATCAGGCTCGCCGATGAGCAGCATTAGTTCGGATGGCAGTTCGCGGCGACGCGCGATTGCGAGCATGATGGCGTCCACCACATCCTCGTTATGCACGAACGCCTGGCGGCCGGCCGAGATGTCGCCGGAAAAGAGATACGCGGTAATATCGCGTTCGTAGATGCGCTGTATCTGCTGCGCCAGTGGGATCGAATCGCACAGGTCATCGTATACACCGGCGATGCGCAAGATCACTGCGGGAATGTTTCCGTGTTCGGCGTGAATTACGTTCTCGGTTTCGACCTTTGACTTGGGATAAGGCCACTTGGGATCGAGCGGCGACGCTTCGTTGATACGCTGCCCAGGCGCAGAGGGCGCATACACCAGATCCGTGCTGGAAAAAATGAATTGTTCAACTTCAAAATTCTGTAGCATCCGAAGCAGGCGTTCGGTGCCACGCACAGTGATCTGTTCATAGAGAGGACTTGGCTCGCCAGAGAAATCGTAATAGGCGGCCAGGTGAATGACTGAGGCAATGCGGCTGCCGTGCAGTTCGCGGATGGCCTCCAACCCGCGGCGAACACTTTCTTCGATTGTCAAATCCACATACAAACACTCGGCACTGGGCGGGGGATGCGACGGGGCACGGCGATCAAAGCCGACTACGTTAAATGACTCCGCCAAACGCTTCGCGAGCGGGTAGCCAATTCTGCCGCTGCTCCCGGTGACCAAAATCGTGGCCTTCTGTTCATCCATACCTTAGCTCCTCCCAAAACAAG